>NZ_JBBOTC010000002.1:0-251697 GCF_038050215.1 Paenibacillus sp. FSL H8-0104
ATAACATGCTATGCCAATCTGGAAACAAGCCATGACCTGCACGTTTATTTTGCTGATCCATATTCGTCTTGGTAACGCGGTTCCAATGAGAATGCGAATGGATTGCTTCGAGAGTTTTTCCCGAAAGGCACCGATCTCGCTCAAGTCGAGGATGAAGATCTTGCCAGTTCACTAGATCTAATAAACCACAGACCACGAAAATGCTTGGGTTGGAGAACCGCTCACGAATCTTTCACAGAGGAACTGTCGCACTTGGTTTGACAATCTGTCATATAAATAAAAAAGGAGCCTGTTTAAGGACTCCAGAAGTCTTGTACCGCGTTGGTTCTATTAAGAATAAACCCAGTCAGGAATTTCCGTTTTGGTGTAATTGTAGGAGACGACTTTCCAACCAGAGCTATACTTGCTTACGTTAACTTTGTATGAGCATATGAAAATGTACCTTCCGTCCTCGTCTTTCTGTCCAGTGCTAACGGTTACTACTGCTTTATCAGTTCCAGAGTAAGAGATTGAAAGACCGTAGTATGAGTTGTCTTTATCTTCAAAATATTCCTTAGAGTCTTCGTGTTTGCTCAATAAAGGTTTCACCAATTTGAAGGCTTGGGTATTATCCAGTGTTCCAATATCGACAGTGATGTGTTCTGAACTAGCAACCAAATCAGTTGGATGCCAGACGATATGGTCTTGCTCAAAGAATGTTTCATTGAACTCTCGAAACTGGACGTACACTCGATTGTCAAACATTTTAACGTATTCCCCTAGCTTTACTTCCAACACTTTTCCATCTTTTTTAACAGTTGCAGCTTTAGTTTTCTGGTTCCAAGTTGTTACTGCGCCGATCTGATCACCCGCTGCTCTCAAAGGCATAAATACTCGACCATCAACCAATTTCCCATTGAGATGAACTGCCTCATCTGCATGAGCAGCTAATGGGTTAAGTAGTAAAGCAGTTGATAGGAGTCCGGCAATAATTTTGTTTTTCATGTTGATTCTTCCTTTCGAAAATCGGTATCTGTGATACCTACACTATCTTTAAATTCGATAATTATTATAGAGGTATTTGGTGAAGACAACAAGGGCACTTCTTTTCACCGTTCTGCGAGGCTGCCTGTGTTGGACCGGCAGCTTCATTACGCTAACGGGCAGGTTAGTTCAATGACTAACCTTCACATCGAAAAATATGTGCAACACTTTCCCTTGGATAATCGTTCCTAATATGAAGGAGGGTGTCGCACGATGAGGTATAAAATAGTGATAATTTGTTTTTCATTTTTATTATTACTTTCGGGATGTTTAGATGGAGGAGACATAAAAAGAAATCTGACGATGGGAAATGTAACGCAGTCTATTAAAGGACAAAGTATCAAACTAAGTGAGAAGGGAACAATCAACGAACCATTTGTAGTTTTAGACAATGTGAAGCCCTACGGGTATTGGATCGAGAATAGCGTCAGTAATGACGAATCGGTAAATTTGCTAGTTTATGTGTTCCAGTCGGAAAAGGCACGAGGGGAAGCACGTGAATCTTTCAACGAGCGTTTGCAAAACGCAAATCTAATAACATATCCAAATATATATGAGAAAAAGAACATTATGATAGTTTACTTCAACGAATCAGAAGTAGATCGGTCGTTCGATGAGCAGCTGAAAAAAACAATTCAAAACATGTGACATTCCACATTTTCTTAATAAAGGGGAAGTAATCTATACTGAGTTAAGAAGGCTATATTAAGAATTCCCTAATGAACTAACGGGAAACTTTAGTTGAAGAAAAATAAAATTGGACCATACATCTTAGACATATCTAATATGTGTGGTCCTTTTAATTTCAACAGTTTAACTTACTTAACCTAAATATAGCATTGGTTATATCCGTATATGCACGATGCTGATATGGATGGTATGGTAGGTGAGTAAGACTAAATAAGAGCCAGTTTGCCGTCGCGGCAACTGCTTCTTCCCATTCAGCTTATGAGAAGTCAGTAGTATCATCCTCTGAAATCATACGGAATCTAAAATTTTGTTTTACAATAATACAAAGAACCACCAGCTGATCAAAATGATCGGCTGTTCTTGTTTGTTCAACTAAAGGGCAGGATAGTTTAAGGACAACAGGAAACAACATATCTCATATATATACATATGTACAAAATCCTAACTTTGTGCATATGTCACTAAAAAACCGCCATATTTGCGGCTTTATTTGTTCAACATTTTCCATCTCCAGTTGGTGTGGAAATTAAGGTCATTTAAATCTGTAGTGGATTTACTTCTTCAAGGGGATCATGGTGAACATCACTCGAAGGCTACTGCCGCAATCAACAATCCAAACCAGAAAGTTTAAAATCGAATATTCTACAGCCTGGTAAGCTTTTCCGTTAAAAAACGGTTTATTCATTCCTACCTTGCATCATCTTTTTAACCCAGTTGGTCAGTCTACCTGATTTATTTTCAGCAGCATACCACTTACCGTTAACAGTTACAACTGCACAATGATCTGTCAACAAATAAAATGTATTTTTTTCAAAAGTAGTTAGGCTCTTTTCTGAGAGGCTCTTAATAAGATCTTCTAGTTTTGCCCCTTTTTGTTCTAACCATTTTTGGAATCCAGGTTCCTCTGTATTAAGCTCTTGATGTAAGCATAGCCAATTGATTATAAACCATTCTACCTCATCAAGTTCTGCGGGTTTCCATTCCCAAAATAAAGGCTCATGATTTAGTTCTTCTTTCGGGATATAAATATAACTTGTCTCCCAACCTATTTTATCATCTTTTCTTTTAGCCTTTGTCCGCAGAAACGGATGAAAAGCTTCAAAATCAAGATCTTCCCCAAAGATATCATCGCTAAGGTTGTATCTATAGCTCAACTTTGTCCAAATAAACTCAAGAAGTATTAAAAACGGATTATGAGTCGTTGAACCATAGAAATTCCAGTATCCTTCCCTATCTAGAGGACTTATGTAAGGCATAGCATCAAACTTTGCTAAAACACTGTTATTACATATTATAAGGTCGGGAAAGATAGTTGGACTAAATCCCCTAATACCTGAATTCTTTTCTAAATATTTATTAAATGCTTCTCTTAGTGCAAATTCAGAAGAATATCCATAATAACCAAATACTATTCTAATCGGCATCATTTCTTCTATTAACAAACTGTGGTAAATCATTTGCTCATGCACAGGTAGTTCTGTCACTTCTTCATAGTCAGGAAGTTTTTTCTGTACTATATGTCTAAATGCATCTCTAAATGCCTTCATGTTTATTAATTCGTTGCTAGGATCAGTAATTGAGTATATTTGTTTCATTTTATTGTAGGCATCTATTAGGTCATCTTGATACAAGTTTTTTTTAACTTCTAGTACTGCAATTACTTGACAAAGATCATATATAAATTTTCCTGTATATGGAATGGCTTCGCCCTCTCCCTCTACTATCATACAGTCTATTTCATTGCTAAAGGTGCCTTCTTCATTTCGTATTTTGCCAGACACAATTCTAATATCTAACCCTTCAAATATAGCTTTATTCAGAAGACTCGCTGTAAGACCTTCATACATATCGCCAATTGTAGGACCATGTTTAATTATGCTGTATTTTTTTAATAATTCTTTCTCCTTAGTCATAAGAGAATTCAATAGATCGGCTACTGTTGATATCAATTTTAATCCACCTCTCAACTGCATCATACTTCCAGTATACTATAAAGAGAGAGCTTCCTTTGCTAATAGTTTTAACCGGAAAATGGTTTAAAATTACTCGGTTAATTCCCTCGATCATTAGGGGGTCTAGGAATTCTCAACTCCCCATATTTCGTCTCTTCAGGAATAACACTTCTTTAATACTGGTTGGGTAGCATCCTCTGTCTTTCTACGAGCTTGCAATTTGAATATTTGTCCATCCATACTTTTGAACTTCAGATACAAGACGTTGATATGTAGTAGAAGTAGCAGTAACTTGATCATCGGACCATAAACCAAGATCAACATCTATGATTCTTACTTCGTATCAACTTCGGTCAGTTATAGTATCCTGCCCATTAGTTGAACAAAAGCACGATCATGGATCAGCTGCTTCCTTGGTGAGCTATCGTTTCCCGTTAGTTTAAAGGCTAACCGCAATTATTGACAACGCAAAACCACTGTTCCATACCTCGTCTATCCAATTCTCTTCAAATTTCTGCGTACATTCGTTAATAAAATCTTGCTTGATCAAGATTGAAGATACTTCTGCCACTTCAGAATATAGATGTTCCTTAACTCCAATTTTCTCTATCATCCATCTTAGCCCTGTCAGAAGCCCTTTCTCATATTCAGCTGTCGGGTTCTCATATGAAGCTAATTCCGTGCAACTCCTTAGAAACGTACCTTCAAGGGCATTGACGGTTATGGAAGTCATTAACGTATTGAACTTGATAAATTATCGATTCTTTTTTATGTATGTTGTTTTTACTGTTCATCCACCGTATAGTACTGTAATCCTTTAAACGTAGCAAACTCTTTGATGCTGTATCTGTGTATAAACCGTAAGATTATTCGTTTTATAAAGACTACTGAAAAATGCAATTTTGAATAATCAGGAGGTTCAACAAAATGTATGAATCCTATGATATTGAATATATAGAGAGAAGCCCAATACCGAGCTATCTGGTATTGAGCTTCTCTTTTATTATGCACAACTGAAGTTTACAGAAGTGTTCAGTTTAACCCGTGATTTGTCCTACATTCTGTTTAGACACCTTATCTGTAAGTCTAATTAGAACATTCATATCAACGGCATTGATTATTTCGTTCTGTAGATTTATATAATCATTTTTAAGTTTCTTATTCTGATCGTTTGCCTCTTCAAGACGTTCGGCCAATACGATAGTCATCTGCCTTAACACGGTTATATTGTTACCCAGCTGGTCCATGACCTCATTAAACGTAATTAAAAAATCCTGATTCAATTGAGTTGGTACCTCAATGGAACGGACGATTTTCTCTTCTACGGATGCGTTCTTTTTGCCCTTTGCAACTTTCTTTTGAGATGTATCTGCAGGATCCGTATGGGTGTTATTAATCGATACGATATTGCCATCACTTTTATTTTGGCTTCGGGTTCTTTTTGCTTCCTCAATATCTTTTTCGTACTGTTTACGTAAGGCACTATTCCAACGGAATCCACACGCTGCTTTCGATCTATTTAACTTTTCGCTAGCTTCCTCAAAAGCTTTTAACTGAGTACTTCCCGTTTCGATATATTGTAGTACAGTTTGGGCTAAAAGCAGATCTGCTTCAACGTCCCAGCTATCTTTACGTGTCTCCATTGAGAACACTCCCTCATTTTGATATATTGTTAATTCTATTTATATCCCAATTCATACAAAGATATTCCTAGAGCTTAAATTAATCTATTGAATTTTTGGTGTTTTACTTTCTACAAAATGATTAAACCAATTAAGAGCTACTAATATCAAATAGTCGTGTGACCTAACACAATAGTAAAAGCCGTAACAGGTAAACCTGGAGTATTTCCTTTTCTGTACACGTTGAGAATTAGAAGCGAATAGTCTAGCTCTTCATAATCTCAATGTTCAATTTTACACAAACATAAAAAAGCCCTTACCGAAGAAAGAGCTTCTAATAACAAGAACCAAAGTTATTTATATAAATACTTTTCATCACCATTTTGCATTCCAAAGTAACGTAGTCGGTAACCCTCCCGGAAACGAGCCATCAACTTGTCAATGAACAAGTCATCTTCAAATCTTATATGCCCCGTCAAATAGAGTGTAATTAAGTACTCTTCGAACGGAAGATTTCCTAAATACATTTCCTCTTCCTCTATTTTTCCTCGAAGCACATCAATTTCAAGAACCAACATGTGAGAAAAACCTTGCAGCGTTGAATTAATGACCCAAGCAAATTCGAAAGGTTCGTGTATCTCGTCGTCGTTGTTGAGCTTCAAAATTTTCTGGATGCCTCTCTCATCTTTGAAAACATACGCAGCAAGAGCTTGATCAAAGCCTGCTTCAGGATCAAACCTTAAACTTGAGAAAACATTAAGATCTACTCGTTCAGCATAATAGGTTTCAGTTAGTCGGTTATGAATTTGTTCTAATGTGAAAGGATTGGGAATCTCTAAGGTTAGGTATTTTTCGTATAGTCGCTGTATATCAATCATTTATTATCTCCTCATTGTTGGAGTGGATAAAAGAGTCATTTTTGAAGTGTTAATCTCTTCTATCCATCCCGTTTGATTCGTACAAAAGTTTATCATTTGTCCTGAAGTTATCTAGAGTACTTATTCAATGTAATTGGATAATGATAAATCTCTATACCTTTGTTGATAAACCCTCTTCGCTGAGCAGCCAGTAAAGTTTCATACATATTTTTGCTTCCTACCGGATTATCGGTATGCATGTAGATCTTCTTAGCCTTCAAACCATGTTCACAAAAGTACTTCACTAGGTCATAACCGTTACGCAACTCATTTCCATCTACATCCTCACCTAAGTTGTGATCTAGCGTGAGAATGTTAACCTCACTTGTTTGAAGAATATGTATGGCTCATCATATGTACGAGCCAGGATGAAACCTTCTGGACATTCTCTGAGATCATCTACATAAAGATTGATCTGCTTTGCCATAATCCCCCTCCTATTTAAAGGTGATCGTATCTGCTATCGTTTTTTTGGATGAATAAGAATGTTTTAAGCCAAGATAATACTAGAGAATTAAGCTATAGTTCGGGTACACCTATAATTATACATTACACACCTACTAGCATAGGATCATCTCGTTTTAGTCTGGCGATGAAACCATCGATAAGCCAGCCGATCAAAATGCTGCTATTCCATATCACAAATTCTAAATAGGATGAGGTCGGCTTAATAAACGAACATATAAAAAAGCAGTACCGACCTCAGCCAGCTAACAAGTTCAGTACTGCTCCTTAATTATTACTTGGTTTTTGATGTTTTCTTTGGAGGTATTACATCCAATTGATTGAAATCGAATCTCCAACCCTCATTGACTTCTTCAACAAAAACCTTTTGACCTTCATTAGTGCTGATGATGTAGTCCAGTAGTTTGGATGAAATCTTCTTCTTGTCGTTTACTCTCAGAACATAATCCCTGATGTCAAATTTAATACATTCTTCATAATCATACACAAATATCTTCATGTCAATTGTGGTCCCATAGTATTCGGAACCAGTTACTACAGTGCCGTTTGAACCTGGAAGATGGCCGTACTTTGACTGGTCTTTCTTTTTGATTCCAGTAAGTAAGTGAGTTACTTGGTGAACAGTTTTTTCGATATTCACGATTCTTCCCTTAAGACGATTTCTCATATTAATCACTCCTCAGATTTGATAACTCAATTGTACTGAGGAAAGCAAAAATTCTCGTGGAAAGTTTTAATAATGAATTTTCCCCTATGGATATCGAAGATAGACTGGCTTACTTTTGAGTCCCATTGTTCTATAGTAAATATTCACAATAGTTTCAAACCAAAAATTCAACATTGTAACTTGATACCGATGATCAGCTGATTCTACGATATCTTTAAATTCAGTCTTAATGAAATCAATATATTCAAATGCAGTATTAAGCCTATCCTCCTCACCATTTATTATGGACTGCAAGATCGGCTTTATCCTGTACAAAATAACATCACTTGCACCACGATATCCTGTTACTTTCACGGTTTTATTACTCTTTTTACGTAAAAATAAATAATGCGAAAGTGGGGTTGCTACTTCTTTAAACGCATAATTATCTTTCTTATCTTTATAAATCTGAATGGGAGTATATTCTTGAAAGCACTTTTTGAGCCTTTCATAGCTCTTTTTTATTTCTTTTGAAGATGGATCATTACTGCCCGTGAGTAATTTAGCAAGTACAACAGCCACGTCATTTAGCCCATAAACACTCTTCACATCAACAGTGACTTTATTCGTTTTGCATTCTGTAAAGTAACTTTTATCGGGTAACTGAAGCTCGTAATAATTATTAACGTAAGCTGTTCTCATAAAATGATAAAGTCTTAGATATGGGTTCAGTTGTTGCTGAGTATCAGAAGCTTTCTTATTTTCTTTGACTTGTTTATATTTATTGATAGCCTCCAGTACAATTTCTTCAAAGTCCTTAACATTTAGTATTTCATCATTGGAAGCTTCAAAATAGTGAACAAATACTAGTCTAAGAGTTTGGTTAATATATTGGTTGAGCTCGGTTTTATTCTCTTCAATCACATTCAAGACAATATCCTTGTCAAATAGATGTTTTGATTCAGCCCTCAATGGAACTGAATATCTGTATCGGTTCTCATCCATAAGAATGGCCATATCAGAGTGGCTATGACAGCTTTTGCATGCACTTTCGTAAGCATTAGGATATATTTCAGACTCATAGTACGCTTCCTGTATCTGTAATACTTCATTCAAGTCAGCCTCAAAACGATCTTTATCCCTATTCTTTGCGGTAAGTGTTTTCAACGTCATATCTTTAGTGTGCAACCATTTTAGTATTAATTCGAGTTGTTCACTATCACTTATAGTAAGCGTTTCTCTGATCGTTCGAAGTCTCTTTATGTACACGTCGAGGTCTGAATTATACGTTATTTCATCTTTATTTAGACCGAGTAGAGAAGTTATCCTATCTTTCTGACTCATTCTACTGCCTTTAGAGTCCTCTCCCATAGAATTCTCACGTTCCTTCATTAAATATTATTAATAATCCTTATCAAGTAGGGATAGAGTTCCACCATCATAACGCTAACCACATTATACTACCTCAACTGGATTAGCTGTAATCAAACACCCCTAATCAATAGATCTATGGACTTTTACCACATGTTCTTATTTTGACAACAAGTAGCTAGAGTGCTCGTGGTTTAGGGCTGTGACAACAGATGTTTTCTACATAACAATCCCCGGTTTCCAAAACAACTACCCCGTCCTAAGTCATTTTAATTCTTAGAAAAAAGGTTTTCCAACAAAATGCCCAGAAGTATGTACCTATCTTGATTTGATTGAATCGAAAGAGGGGATAGAAAATGACGGTCAGTGAACTTGGAAAAATCCTTAGCGAAATGTCTCAAAATGCACCACACGGAAAGCGAGTAGCAAAAATCCACTTGTTCGGTGTTAAGTATGCCGATGTCATTCTCAGGAATGGCTTCAGTGTAAAAGAAATTGTGACTGCCTCTGGAATTAATCAGTCATATGAAACTGAAGTCAGCAAAGGAATCAAGCTTTCCGAGTATGTTCTTCCGAAGGAATAACTTGATGAACAATATGACCAATACAGAGAACATTCTATCCGCAATCACATAGGTGAAGCTTTGGGATGATTGCTTATTCATCACTTCTGGTATCCACCCACGACAGAGTGTTAACGTCCAAGGAATGGCCAAAAACCACAAACTCGAAAAGCTACTCGTACTTTTTAACCAAACTGACGTATAAAACAACGTGGTATAGTAAACACGTTATCCGATCGACCGCTGGTTTCATCAATTCGGATCTACTCGGCATTGTGGGTATCACAGTTGAAAGACAGCCTTATCGGATCCGCGAATGACATTGACCAAGTTGCGGCATTCATCATGACCAGGACATCCATGAAAGCTTGATTATTCAAGCCGTAGGACCGAGACAGCTTCAAGCCACATCCATACTCGTCTGAACGAATTTAGAACCGCAGGTACTGCGGAGATCGCTCGGGCAATAAGCTTAACTACTGCTCGATGACATAAGCCATTCGGCCAGTTCTGGGTTGTTTCCAATAAGCCCCCACCTTTACAGGTGGGGGTGGTTCACTACTTTAAATCACGGTCATAGGCTCCAGCAAAAGCAATCCCCACGATTTGTACGTGGTCGCAAAGCTTAAATTCCGACTGTGAATCAATAAGTCCTGATGCTACAAGAGCTGCTCTTTCTGCGAGTTCATCCTTACTTAAGATCTCGTTTGAACTGATACGAATATTTCTATTTATATAATCTTCATGATCACCCTTGCGGGCTGATATGCTCGCCACAACATGATACGAAAACCTGTGGTTATTACTAAACTTCTTCACAATATCCGTCATTGGGGAATATTTCATTTTAATTTTCCTCCTTAAATGTAGGCCACTATCTAATCAACCTTCACTAAATGCTCACACCTTCTATGTATTCCTTCTGGAGTATGCTACATTACACCTGACTCCTGTTCCTTATTGTTCCTTTGCACGTATCTTCTTCATTAGCTGTGACACTCTCGGCTTGGACACGCCTAATATCCTGGCCATTTCATATTGCTTAATATCCGGATGTGTTTTTAGCAGCTCCTTCAGTCTGATAATTGCCGGTGAAACTTCTTCCTCATAAACAAAATCCTCAAGCTTAGGAACGTGCTTTGCTTCTGCACCAATTGTTTCAATACACGCCTTGCATACTTCGTGAACTTTAAATTTGGCGATTTTCGACGTCGATCCACAGAAGACGCAATAATTTCTCTGGATGAATAGCACTAATCCATCAGGGTGTTCTTTGATAATAATATTACAGGTCGGATCAATCATCAGTATTTCTCTTGTATTTATGGGAATAACAATTCTACCTTCTACATCAATTTTTCGGATCAGATTCATGAACTATATTTCTCCTTAGCCTTTTTAAGCCACGTTCAACTTTCCCGTGGATAGCTTCTAAAATTCATTGGTTTTATTTTAATTTGCTTGAACTCTCTTAGTTCCCACTCTTTTTATGTATTAGAACAAATAGAGCGGCGATATCAGAATCATAAAACTTCTCCGATATCATCATAAATACGTCGCTATTATCCTTTTCTCCATGGTCTAATCCCACCTTATAACGAAGAATGGGTTTACTCTTCCTACGAAAAGAACCGCACCCGACAATTCAGCCAGGAGTATAAGATCCTTTTCAGTTATATTTGGATGGATGCCCCCCTCCAAGACGGTGAACTATAAGCATTTCTCTTTGTGAACGCAGTACCACCATTTTTCACTCAAGATCAAAAAGGAAGCCAATGTTCACGACTCATTAGAGTCTATACCTGCTTCAAATTAACTCATCATTAAACGATCTTAAGTGTTACGTTTTGTTGAGGATATGAACTTGATCTGTTCGGCATACAGTGTTCTTCACCAGATCAGGACAGGAGATACAAGGTAATGTGTTCTTTACTCAGGGAAGATGAGTACTTGATTTTTTATTTCAGAGTCCCCCCAAAGATAGTTAGCAACATCATTCATGATTTCAGGGTTAACAATTTCTGTTTTTCCTGAGTGAGAATACGGAGTAACTACTCGTGTCACCGGTCCTTGAGCAATATTTTCTAATGAAAGGGCACTTTCAAGGCTAACGATATCCACTCCCAAATCTGAATCTATTGAAGCATAGGATACAACTTTTGTACGAGGATCAAATGAATCCTTATTTAAATAAATTTGTTCTATAGCATTACTTCTTATTGAAAGGTCCTTAGTGGCTGTAGAGGAATATTTAATATAATTTGCTACTACTGCGCCATTAATTGGAGAATCAAGTGTAATTAATTTATCCACTCTTGGAAAATCTATCGATCTATATGTATCCTCGATATACTTTGTGCCTATTAATCCTCCCATGCTATGACTAACAATGTTTATTGTATCAAAATTATATTCTGATTGTAATCGTTTAATAGATTCTTTAAGCCAGTTCACCTGTTGATTGAACGTATGCACATTTTGGAGAAAGATAACTTGAATGAACGGATTTTCTGAAGTTTTTGCTGTTATTTGGGATTCGTTAAAGTTAGACCATACTTTCACATAGGGATGGTCATCGTTATATTCCAAGCTTCCAACAGTAATGATATCTGTAAATGCTATATCTTTATTTAGATCTTCACCCGGAGTCCATCGACCATTAAACACTCCATTAAAGGTATCTCCTGAGCCGTTGAACCCATGTAAAAATAAGGTGGGAACAACTTTTTTTATCATCCCTTATTATTATTTTTTCATAGCCGGTTCCTTTAATTTGTGGAGCCTTACCTCCATATTTGAGTGCATGCCAACCACGCTCCCCATCATTTAAGGGGTTACTGGATGCTTTATAGGACAATGTCTTACGTTCTGCTGTAGCATATGACAGTACTAAGAGAATCAATGAGGGTACTACAATGGTGATGGTAACTGCTTTTTTATGTTTACTAATAAAAGCAACTGCTGCATCTTTCATTTGAATAAATTTCATCATGCTCACCTTGTAATATCCACGTTGTATGAGTGGAATACCTTTCTAATTATTATTTGCACCAGCTTCTGATTAAGCTCTAGTACCTAGGTGATCGTACGCTAATGAGTTGTTTTCCACTGTTATTAAAAACCCGGAATTCGGAAACTGGGGTATGCCAAACTCCGGAGAAGTTCTTGCAATTAAAGAAGCCATTTGATGAACCATTCATCGGTAATGCGGGCTTTTTGAACAATTATGAAAAAATTATATAGTATGCATTGTTTTCCTATCGATGTTAGGTGAATTTATAAATGTAGACCCTGAGGAATTATATGACTTCTCCAACACAACGAAAACGGAGTCAGGCAAGTTTCCGGGCTCCGTTTTCATCGCCTTCTGGGTCGAGTCTGCGTTGACTTCAAACATTAGTTAAGGGGGTATTTAACTGTGTAGCTGGCACGCGTTCTAAGGACACTACTGCGTTTACTATAACGTCTGCTTTTTCTCTGTCTCCATAATACTGAGAATGTTTTCCCGTACCAGGCAACGTGATAAACGGTTTTGACGGTGTGAACTCATAGGCTGAACTCTCTGTAGAAACAACGCTGTCGTTATTTTTTTTGAATACACAATTTATGAGATTAAACCATATACGTTCAGATGAGCGGACAGTAGAATGATCGGGTAGCTCGTAGCTGACTAAGATCACAGAACCATCGATGTTAAAACTGTCGATTTGGCATCTGAGATTCAGGTCTTCGAGAAATTCTGATTCTGTTGCTAGATCCTTTAATCCAAGATTTCCAGTCTTTGATAAATAACTATATAGCATAAGCTGTTTCATAATGTGAATCGATTCTAGATTATGCCCGTGTAAACAGGAGCCTATAAGCATGTTCACAATATAGATTGAAAAATTCACCATTTTTAGCCCCTGTAATGCCATATTGGCTAAAGGTGTTCCCAAATGCGGTGTACCTGCCGTAACAAGGTGTCTAATATTTAGTTTCTCTAAGTCACAATTTTTCAAGTCTCGTACGATCATGCTTCTGCATACTAATCCGCCTTCGCTATGGGCATACAAGTCGATCTTTCGCTCACCGAACAACAAACGAGCATCTTCTAGTACCTTTTTTAACTCCGCTCCGCTATCGCGAATCCCCATCCTGTTAGGCGGGTAACTAAACCCATAAATTGCTGAATATAGATCACTTGCGACAAGTGCTTTTTTAAGAGGATCAAAGTTTTCTTCTGTAAAGGACATAAATCCGTGAACAATCACAGCTACAGGCTTGTCACTTTTCGGCTCAGGAATCGAATTGTAGGTGATATTTACCAATTTCCGATCATTCATTCTTGAGTCCAATTTATAAAATCTCGGTTCGTATTTTTGGAAAATAGCAGCACTCGTGCGATTAAAGTTTCGAATGAAGAGAAAAAATCGCTCGCCTGGTTTTTGAGCTTTAAGATTTGTACGGTGGAGGAGTTTAAGTTTGATTTTTTGTTTTCTAAGATCGCCCTCAGTAAACTCGTATAAATATTCCAAATCTGCCTCATGTTCGTTATTATAATCATTGTACCGATCTGGATCGTATTCCATTTCAATGCCGTATTGTGTCGACTCATTGAGAGAAAACTCAAAAATATAATCAACATTCTGGGGAACGATAATCCGCATTTCGTTCGAAGGTGAATGGTGATGCCAACTAAGAACTTCCTCACTTATCAGAGCGAAGGGCAGCTCAACACCCAAGATTTTTCTCGCACCACTAAGTATTACCTCAATATTTTGAGGGTTTTTTTGTACAGTTCTCGTCCACTCATCCATAATTTCGTAAGATTCTTCTTCTAACTTACTCCAATATTTATTGCGAAGATCTAGGATGTCCAATCCTACTACAGGGTAGCTTTTCGAGGATTTATAAAACAAGTAGTCCATATTAACTATCTCCCCATTATTAATTTTTTTATTTGCATTGCCTTAAGAACTGAGAAATGTCTTATGCAGTGGTATTGTTTTGAGGATACTCCTCAGAATCCTTCACAGAAGCCCACAGAAGTCTCACACACTTTGCAGCATTGTAAAGATTTCCTCGATTGGTGTTCCATGATTGTGAACGGATCTCTCTATTCCCGCACCATTCGTATCGTCACCGCGCCCCGTCGATTGAGTCGTGACGGCCACCACTTCACCATAGAGGGACAAAACCGGACCACCGCTGTAGCCTCCCTGTACCGGGTTACTCATCGTTACATATGGATCATTGTTGTAATACCGGGTTGTCCCCTGATAAATACCATCGACATGAAGTTGTATTGGATATCTAGACGGGATGTCTGGATAACCAAATGCAATGAGGGTATCTCCAGGTGAGATCAGGGTGCTATGGCCGAGCAAGAGAGGTGAGAGCCCTTTAAACAACACCGCATCTTCCGGTTCACGAAGTGAGAGAATCGCCAGGTCCCGAGTAGGGTGAGGGTGGACTACAAATCGATCTCCTGAAATCTGCTGCCCTGTAGGAAAGTGAATTTCCCAGCGCTGAAGATCTAGATTGTGCTTGCATGTAAGTAGATGGTTCCCATCGATAATAAAGCAGGTCCCATTTGCTGGATCATCATTTTGGTCATAGGCGACCAGATGCAAAACGGAAGGCCTGACCATTTCGATGACATCGGTAGTCGACTTCATAAGACGCAGTTCCCAATTCGAGCGGATTTGAACAGACTCTCCTCGAGACGTTAACTGAAAAAATTCCCGGGAGCTGCTTTGAGAAAGGTCCGGGCGGATAAGATCTTCCCGATTCAGTAAAGTAATGGCATCATTAAACAAATGACGAAGCCGATTCAACGGTTCAGTACCGGCATTACCGTTCCAGATCGGCAATATCTCAAACTCTAAGATTCCTTCAACACCAGTAGGATAATAATGAAAAGATCGGTGGCCTTGGTGATCTGCAGCTTCTCGAGTATTACGACGAAGGTATGCAAGTAACAGGCCACCCATTTGGGAGACCGAAAATGATTGAAGCTCTTGTGTTTCTGGAGTTTTCATGAAGGCACCATCCTTAAATTTGATTTTTAGTATATTAGAAATGGAATGGTAATTCGCTGTGCAATAGCTGTTATGTAGTTGTAGTGTATTTAGTAGCTTATACTACAAGAGTCGGGAAAGGATGGCGTTTCGATTTAATATATTTGAAAAACCTCCCTTTTCAGGTTGTTAGCAGCAAGCAGGAAATATCCTACTTGCTGCTGTCCTCTTATAGTAATGGTAATTCAAATTCTGGTTTAATTCTTCGGATGTCAATTTTCAACGCTTCTTTTTTTGAATCTGAATATTGATTACCACAAATCAAGTAAGCAATTAGGCGACCAGCATAGGTTATCGCTTGTTTGTTTGTAATTATTTTGGTTGTACCTTTGATAACGATAATTGATTGCCATAGTTCACTTTCGTATTTCCACGAAATATGATTAAGTTTCTCGATAAATGCCGAAAGCGTAATTCCTTCACGTAGACAAAGTTTATATGCAATGGATATAGCCATTTGAGTTACGGGTTTCAGCAATAAACTCTCAGCACGTAGTGTAGGAATATCTTTATTTTTTTCTACACCTTCGATGATTTTTACGTACGTAGTAAAGTCATCCATACCTTCAAGGAAACAGGACCAAAATTCAGATACTTCTTCATACTTTTCCTCAACGATATCATTTGAAGGAAGAAGATTCTTATCGTATTTACCGATTATCTCTTCTGTGATGGAATAAACTGCACTAATTGTAGTAAGATTTTTGCTTCGTACAGATAACGTATTGCTTGTCCAATTAACCAGATCTTGCTTGTTTTTAGGAGCTAAAGGTTCTCCCGCTTTCATGATGCGGCGGGATATTACAGCATAAATATCATCCTCATCCATAATGATGTTATCTCCACGGCTTGTCCCTTTTGCATATCGATTAATTTTATTAAAGATTTTTCTCACTTTCATTGTGTCGGTATGAGGAATAAGGATGACCGTCAATTCCTCTTCTACCAGATCAGGGTGTGGTTTTAACTTATTTATTACCTCATCAGATAATTTGCTTGATGCAGGCAGTCCATTTTTACCCTTAATCGCTACATTTAAAGATAACAACCGGTGTTGTCCATCTAGAGCGATAAGGCTTTGGTTATCAGGTATGGTTACAAAACCTATGTCCTCCATTTTATTCTCATAGGCTTTAGGAACTTTGGATATGGAAGATAGCGATTCAAATGCTATGTCTTCCCATCCACGATAGACGTCTACAATGAAAGATCCAAAAAAACGATCTTCATCTTGAATGAGATAAGGAACGATCTCATTCACCACTCGTTTATCATCTAATTCTCGCTGGATTTTCTCATCAATATCCATATCGTCCCACTCTACCATCTGAGAAGCGTAGCCCACGCTATTGATTAGTGCGCCAGCTTTCAACTTTAGCAAATAGTACTCCGTAGTGCCCATTTTCCCTCTAATACATGCCCATGTTGTCATGTGATCACTCCTTAACTAGATTTATATTTAATTTCATTACATATTGGATTCAAGTAATGGACTAGCGTCTTTTCAAGATGATCAATCTCTGAAGATACGATCCAAGAAAATGTTAACTCGCCAATAGGATTAAAAATAGCTTTCCTTAATGAGAAGTTATGACTTTTTTCCAAGTGTTGCTCAAAGCGCTTTCTTAAATTGATAGATTTACCAACGTATAACGTTCCTCTTAAGTCATGTATAAGATATACTCCCGCTGTTTCTGGAACATCCCACGTGCCTGACCTGACTAATTCTGTTTTTCCTGTTAATCGAATCAACATCGATAATCACCTCTCATTTCTGTCTTGCCCAACTTCTTCCTTGTTATAATATACCAATATAATTTCAAAAACAATAGTTTTTTTTCAAAAACAATATAAAGTTTGTACAAACAAATGATTTGTTTGTTCTCATTTTACTCTTTCAGCATGTATTTGTACGTCGCTCCCTACGTTTTGTGATAGTAAACCGATCCTCTGGTCGGAGTCAGAGGATCGGAGTCAATTTGAATGGGCATTCGAGAATAACGGCCTACTTTGGGCTGTATTTCTATTTAGAAACGATTTCTAAATTGCTTTTGCATTGATACAAGTGGCTAAGAACCCATTAGCTAGCTCCATCAATCAAAAAAAAAGACCTCCGGCTAAGGAAGGTCTTCATCTGAAAATGAAAAGAATCAAGTTTCACACCAATTATAGACTGTGCTTTTCTGCTGGACATCAAAAGATCCGAAGTTCGGCAATTGGAATATGCCGAACTTCGGACATGGTCTCATTTGTCCATGCGATGCCAAGGTTTGTTGGTCTGATTTAAATAGTTTTAAATAGTCGATTACTTTTTGTCGAGGAATCCGGTGTGCTTTTGCCGCCGCAATGCTATCTACGACTCTCACCACATTTTGGTTTGTATCGTAAATTAGCGGATCTTTCTTTGTTTACGATAACGTTGTTTAGTTGCTTCTCCGCGAGCAAGCGATGCTGTTTACATGCATTGTTCTGAGGGTGCATCCAGTTCGCCATATCAGGCGTTATTTGAACGACGATCGGAGCTTTTTCCTTATTAAGGTCACTCACATCATTCGCCTCCATGCTTCGAAATGATTTCAAATTCAGCTTGTTCAGATGGACTGATCCAAACGGACTCGTTTTCGAGATTATCTCCGTTTGAATCGCCAGTCCTTTGTTCGATGACTGGTTAAGCGATCTTCAACTTTTTCTGCAAGTCCTTGCTGATCAGGACTCCACACTTGGAAAAAGAGTAGAAAAAGTACTACTTGCAGGCTATTCGCTTGCACTTCTTTCACGGTCAGTGTCAACTGAATTTCACGATCCAAAGCAATCGCCTCTCTGCCTTTTCACTTGCCAACAGGCCTATGGTATACTGGGCGTATCTAGATCTTTAACAAAAAGGGGTTTGAACCATGGATGAGTTTGAGCAATTTTTAAAAGCGAAACAGATGGAAGCCAAACTAAGCAATAAAGTGACCGTTGATATGCAAATGATCGTCGATCATTTTATTGAACGGGTCTCCACCCTATTTATTTTCATCGAAGACATCTTAGAACCGTTTATTGCGGATAAAACCATCGTGATAGAACGGAGACAACGCCACATCATTGAAGAAGATTATGGGGAGTATGACGTTCAAGAGTTGATCATTGACGTAAGTGGAGATAAAGTCCATTTGACTCCTGTAGGTGCCAACATTATCGGCGCTGTCGGCCGAATCGACATGAGAGGCCCTCAAAAGTCTGCAGTTATGCTGCTAACGCGGGAAGCCGGACCGCAAATCAACACTTATATCAGTCCTCACGAAGCACCGCAACCCGAAGCAATTACCTTAGAACGTTTAACTGCGATGGAATGGCAGTTCTTGGAACGAGTTCCCCGCAGTCATTATCTTGAATTCAGTCCAGATTCCTTCAAACAAATGCTAATGAGGGTGATCAACGGATGACCTCCCCTCATTGGTCCGAAGAGGAACTGACACTTCAAGAGGTTGAGCGGTATTATGAAGACTCGTTAGCTTCCCTTCGCGCCTTAAAAGCGCGCGTACTCGCAAATCGACCACCGTTCCCTGATCACTTTATTGGGCTTACCCTACAAGAAGTGAATACAATTTTTGAAGAGCACGAACTCGAACTCGACCGTCTCGCTTCTTTTAGTTTGCTCTCGGCGACAGAAGCCAGTTTGCGCATCGATTTTTATCAACGCGTCAGTAAAAGAAAAAAAAATGCGGTCGCTAGACAATTTCAAAGCCTTCATCGTGAGCATGGCTCGAAGATCTCCCTTGAAGCTCATATCTTAGAAACGTGGAAAGTACATCTTACCGAAAAACGTTATGTATCCGATTTTCATGGCATGTTGAATTATCGCCACTGGCTCGCACACGGTCGATATTGGGTACCGAACTTACCACGTAAAAAGATCGACTTTCAGATCCTTTATTTTATTTGCGATCGCCTGGAACAAATCATAAAATCCAACTAGCCAGTCAACGGGTGGTTTCTTTTTTGTATATTTCTTTAGTTCTAAATGTTCTCAAAAAGAAATCAACGATATGAGCAAACTCATTGAACGCGCTCGGAAAAAACGCATCTATTTGGAGCCTATCACACGATGAGCCTGGTTTTTGTTTCCCCGCGTGGCATGCAGCAAATGAACTGCAGCGGACAAGAACATCAATGCGACTATGTTATTGTCTCTCGTCACTTATATAACCTACAGGGCGAGCCTTGTTTAGAAAAATAAGCTGTGCAAGAGTATGGATACTCTAACACAGCTTATTTGGTGTGATTACCTCAGTGGATGCACTTAGACGTCTGAAATGACGCGCACTTCTGGGACAACTTCTTTTTACGATTGGTGTAGATTCAGTTTAGGGACCAGGTTCTCTTCCGTATGAAACTTAAACAACTTGATATTTAATTCGTGGTTTTCACTTATAATAAAAATTTACGAATAATTGTCGATCACTGCTTTGTGTAGTATACCCAAACAGCGATCTAGATCCGTTTTGACCTGTTTCTTATATAACTCAGCTTTCTCCGCACCATCATCTGTGAAATGATATAGAACGATTTCTTGAAAATCGACCCTCGGATCGTTGCCCTTCAGCTTTTTTGTCCGATAAAATACACCCTGCTGTACTAATTCGTGTAATGCACGATATACTTCGCTCTGGGGTGGTACGTAACCGTAAGCTTTGAATTCCTGCTTCATCGCCTCAAGCATCTCGTAACCGTACCCCCTATGCTGTTCAACCATTGTAATCAGATACAGCTTGATGTATGCGCGTTGAGCAATCATAAAACCCATGCTTAATCTCCTCCGAATCTTCCACTACAGCTTTCTGTCTTATTCTATAATATCACTAAAGGTGCATAGGCTCTGTAAAATCAGCGAATAACTCGTCGATACTGTGCGGTTCAACCAGATCTGTGAACTCTTCAATGATGGACATGATTTGAGTGGATATTTCAATGAATTCTTGCATATGAGGTTTTACAATAATCAGTTCAGGACATTTCTGAAGAGACTGCCAGAGTGGTAGGTGTTTCAGCAACGGGAAAGCAGACCCTAACTCTTCGTTAGGACCTTTTTGCAGCTCTTTGTGTTCTCGCCCACTTAAGGGATCTCGATAAGAAATCAGCTCTTCACTGATCTGCTAACCTAGCAGTCTTTTATACGTTGATCAAAGCGCCGTTCGCTAGACATCTCGGCATTGCCGGTAAGGATAGTCCGCATGGATTTTTGCGGGTGAATAATGTGTCAGCGTCATTGGGCCACCTACCTCTTTTATGATAAATATTCTTTTGGTCCCGACTGAGATTGATCAAATTTTCGGTTAGGGTTGCTTTTGGGGTGTGGGTAGGGCATTCCTCTTTTCGGTTTTTTCTGGTTTTTCTATTGTGAATTTTTCATATTGTTAATTTATCACATTAGTCTAAGTTATTAGCCGTTGGCAACTTTTTGCGGCTGTTGTACCCAATGGTCAATAAAAAAACACCAAAGGGAATAATTTCCTCGGTGTCCGGGTTGAAACTATTTCTTCAAAACGCTAAGCATTATGTTAATTATCACAGCTGCTTCTGCATGCATGATTTTACGCTTAGGATATTTTGGACCACTACGATTCGGCTCAATTTCAGCTGGACGAACCCTTCGGATCGCCGATCCGTTCGAGCCGACCAGTCAGAGGTGTCACGTGTGTGGCATGATCCACCCTAGTAAAGAATCTTGCGGTTCGGCAATGGACGTGCATCGCTTGCGATACGCTTCATGACCGTGATGAAAACGTCGCTCATAATTTTGCACAAGCAGCGGTTTAACCGGCATCTAACCAAACGATAGAACTGCAAGAACGCAGGGATCGCTTGCTAAAAAAGAAGAGGAACCTTTTCTGTTCGCAAGAATCCCCCACTTCAAGCGTTAGCTTAGTGGGGAGCATTCAATGAGCAGGACTCTCATATCCATATTTACAATGTTTCAGGGACAAGAAGTAATCCACATTTGGGCGCCAACCAGTGAGTAGGTAACTTCTTCTTTTTTTCTGTATAAGCCAGTACAGCTCGATAATTGTTGCAAACATGATATGTAAGAGAAAGAGAAGTTCAAATGTCCAACTCCTTCCCAGGAGACGACCCTTCCACACTGAAGGTATATTATGCTATACCATAATGCTCATGGATCACCTGGTTACATACTCCGGATTTGCATACAAATCCACAATCAAAAAGGACCTGTGATTGTCATGAAGACAATTGCAGGTCCTTTTCTTCGTTACAAATATAGATCCTTTATTAAATCACTTCCACCATCTATGAGGGTGCGCATTTCATAATTTCGCTTGATTGAATTAGTACGTAATTACGTTATAAAAGTTGAATTAACTTGATGACCGCTTCTGAAAATTCTTGGAGTGCTCTGTTTGTTGAATCCCCTTTTTCCGGATCTTCATGTTATTTTTTTTAGCAAATTGAATAATTTCCTGAGCCAATCGAGTTCCGGGATCACTACTTTTACTTTTCACACTCATCACCTCTATCCTCAGTATCGCCAAAGCTTTTTTGCTGCATACATGGTTGTCATACATTACTGAGATGAACATAAAATTAAAATAACTCAGCAACGCGTGAACAATGTTGCAGACATAATCTTAGCGGGAGGGATCAAATTTGACCGTTGAGGGAAGGAAAATCAGAACGGATAAAAAAAGAGCGATAGCAGCTCCAATGACGGCAGCTCAATACGAACAGATTGTCATGCTAAGCTATCTATGCGAATTACCGATGAAAACGATCGGCGAAGCTTTGATCATCAAGGGATATGAAAAAGAAGAAGTGGTCCATATTTTCCAAGCGCATTTGCGTCGTAATTTAACATACAAAACAAACCGATTTTTGATCGGTCACCTGGATAACGATGCTTATGTCTTGCACGGAAAACCAGAAAAGCGATTGTCTGTACGTCTACGAACTCCCGACTACGAGCTCATATCCCAGCTTGCCTATGCAATGGACCTATCCGTGCAGGGTGCAGCAGCTTCCGTTATAACTGAAGCTTTAAGACACGAAAAATTGATGTATGACATCATCGCTCAGTTATTAAGGGATAACCTGGATGAAGCTACAAATGAACAGATCAGGAGATTAGCCAGCCAAATCAATTCGAAGAGCCCACATGAATACATCACGTTAAGTATGGTCCTTGGATATGCACTCGAAAAGGCTATTGAAGAGCAGGTGAAAGTTCGAATTATTATAAGCGGGTGGTTAAGGAGGGTATAAAGTGTAACCCCGCTGTGGGGATCATATTAAGTTTACGTTTTTTTAGCTGGACTCGGATCTCATGTATGATTCGAGTCCTGACCGTGATCCGAGGGCTTTGAATTTACTTACACTTCTTAATTACATTGCAAAAGAATTCGTTAGCCAATCGCATATTTTTGATCGGCTGCAGTGGCTATAACAAAGCCAGGCAGATCTTCTTTTTCAGATGACGAAATGTCTACACAGTCGCCACTAACGATAGAAATGAGTGCTGCTTCATAGACATAAACAGGACCAAAGTAGTCGGTTGCCCAAATATTTGATACAGTAATGATCTGGTCATCAAAGGTGCGGTAGGTAATTCCAGATTGGATGACGGTTGCAATGATCACATACTTTTTGGTTTCGGAGGGAACCGTATCCTTAATTTTTTCAAGAAAATACTCTATAAAATTTTGAACTTGTTTATTTAGGAACACCTCTTCCTCAGCATAAAAAGTTGCGTATGCCTTTTGTAAGTCTAAGTTTTTAAAGATGTCCTGTTCGGTCAGATATGTGAGACTCTCAGGGCTGAAATTGATACGATTATCGTTTAAATTCCAAGCGCCGATCACAACTTGCTCAACGTAATTCTTTAAGGTTTTACGAACATATTGTTCAATCTCAGATTTTGTTGCAAGACTAAGTTTTTCAAACTCTTTCTCATTCCACTGTTGTCTTAACAGCGCTACTTTAGGAATCCAAGATAATATCCTAGAATAATTTCGATCTTCATATGTATGTTGAATCCCATTTTTTATATCTTCAATTATGCATTGTATGAATTGTGGTTCTGCTAGTGTCTTCTTTTCGTGGACATATTCATCGAGTATATTTCTTCCACGTTGGATTATGTATTTCTCCAAGTTTAGTAGTAAACCTATGGTTCGGTCTTTAATTGTCATTCCCTGCACCTCATTTGAAAGTGTTTTAGATTCATTTCAACTATAGCATATTCATGTTCAATAACATTGACAATCGCGCCACGAGATATGTGTAATACATTGTTTTGTGAAATTCTCATTCTCCGTACTTCTATTTTTTCAACGTATACTTCTTCTCCTTCTTTATATTCTTGCTTCCCTCTATAACTGATCCCCCTTTTGACGAAGGATCGGTGTAATATGGATTAGCATCCGAACGCTCATAAGACGCTCACAACAGCGCCCTGAACGTCTTATTTATTTCATTTGCTCTTCATTCGTTTTCTACTTTTAAAGTACATAACGATTGCTTTTACGGTACTGTAGAAGTAAATCGGCCAAATGAGAGTGGCCAAGGTATAACCTATGGCGCGTAGTATCCAAGGGAATTCAACTTCAGATTCTTCATTCTTTTTGTCCAGACGGTATAGGGCATAATCAGCTAAACTGCACAATATGCCGACCACGATATAAGCCCCCACGACTGAAAGAGTGATATATAGAGCGTTTGACAAGGGTTAGTCCACCTTTATTGTTATTCTGTGATAAATCGTCGCTTAAACGTTTGTACTCAAGATATGGATTTGCGCCTTTTGTGACTATGTCTTGGTTGTAAAGCGTATTGATCATGTCGTGCTTGCTCACTCTATTAGGTTGAAGACCACGTATGTAATTTTTCGCAAAACTCTTCGACATCCCCATTGTTTTTAAGGTTCTCAATTATTTTGTATAGTTCCTCTTTTGTATTAGGGATACCGGAAGTACTGTTTTTTCATTTGGTGCATAAACGCTACCAAATACAAGACCATAGGTTAGACTATTTAGCTTGTTTTGAGAATTAGGTTGAATTACATCAATTAGAACACCTTCGAAATGAAGCTTTCGATTCCGATATGGCCGAAGTTCCTCTCTTGTATCCATATTTGTAGTCATTCGTATACCCCCTGTTTTTGATTTCTCTCGTAATATTCGTTTGTACATTTGTAGCAATATGATCCAGATATCCTTGCTCTTTCTACATGTAGTTTCGATTGTTCCTTTAGCGGAATGCTCTTTTCATCCATCATTTTTATTGAGATTTTTTGATCTGCTTTCAACATAGAAATTTGACCCAATTAAGATGAAGAGACCGATCTCGATCTCTCCATCTTAATTTTTCGGTTAAACTTATCATTTTTATAATACTTTAGATATAATTCTTTAAAATACATAAAATATTTACTAAATATCTATACAGTCAGATGTTTTGTTGTTAAACAAAAAACATTTGTGGTAATATTGTCCTAGTAAATCCTTAAATTCAGACTACAAATTTCTACAAATGAAAGGTAAGTGATGCAGGTAATGAGTACCGAAAATAAAATACAATCTTTTTCGATGTATGCCGTATTGGAAAAACCTTTGAATGATTTTTTATCACAGGGTGACGGGATTAGTGTACTTCCGGTTTTTGATGAGAGACAGTTTCCCGATGCTAAGGTGGTTGATGTGAGTCTTATCAATTTTATTAGGACCATTTCCACAGCATTCGGTCGTAAACGCATGCCGCAAGCATACAAAATTGTGGAACGTATTAAGGATACAAACGGGAGAAAGAAAACGCTCCGTTTCCGTTCACCACATCCTCTTTATACCAATGGAACACCTAAAGACCAGAATTATTGCTTGATTAGCGCCATGGTGTATATGGAGATTCCTATCCTTCCTTATTTTGATGGTATGAATGTTTTAGCCGACGATGAGATTCCGCCATTAATTGGCTATGATGAACTGGGAGATGCCCCAGCTCTTATTTATTAAAAAAGGGACGGCTTATTCAACGAAGGAGTGAGGATCATTAATGGGAAGTTTACCCGAAACAAAACGCAGCGGGCTCCCATCATTTGCTGAACAGCAGCAGTTCATGGCGGAATTTCCCGCTATCTTAAAAGGCATTCGTAAGCAAACAGCCATACTTCAGCAAATGACTAAGAATCAAATGGCTCTTTCTAGCCATCAGTTAGAAGCAATTCATAAGCAAAACTATATTTCAGAGCGTCTCTTACATAAAGTTGACGAACTATCCAAGGACACTAAAGTCACGAATTTATTGCTCTCCGAACTTATAGCTATACATCGAACTGTGATTTCAGAAGACACCGATGGTCAGCGAGATTTTATTCTCGGGCAGGCACAGCGCCGTGTAGAAAAAAGGAAATAGAATATGAGGTGGAAGCTTTATGATGGGCAAAACGCATGTTGTCGGCTCACTGGCTGCTCTTCATGTGGGACTGATCGGGTATGCATTCTTCGCGACTCGTTCTCCGGCCAATAGTAGATTAGAAGATGTTCAGGTATTTGGCCATTCCATTCACCTCCCCAGCTCGTTGCTAGAATATGGGCTCACCGTTTTGTCGGTGATTCTGTTCGTATTTTTGCTTCTACGAACGGGCAGAAGAAAATTGCTTTTGTTTTATGTATTAGGCGTTTTTGCATCACTTTTCTTGCTCGATAGGTTTTCAGATACAGGCGAGCCTCTAGCTGCAACACTAGTTTTACTTAGTTTCACACTCGGTACACTCTTGCCAGATATCGATTCGGAAGACTCATCGCTTGGACGTTACTTCGGATTATTAAGTCGGGTCATCCCGCATCGTAAGGTCACCCACACCATCTGGTTTGTAATCCTGCTAGCGTCCATATCATGGGCTTTACAATCGGTTTATCTGGCTGCACTCACACTGGGGTACACGATTCATATCATCGAAGATTCCTTAAGTAATCATGGGATTTGCTGGTTTTATCCCGTAATTGGGAAGTACGCTACTCGGTCAGGTGGGAAGACCACGAAGGTTGGTCGAAGTACGACGTTTGCATATGCCACCGGCGGTGCAGTGGAACAGATATTCTTCATCTCTTCCCTAGGAATCCATGTTTTATGTATGGGATTGTTCGTTAGCGTTCTGAGTTAACTGTTACTTTTAGATGTTGCAACCTTAAAGGTTAAAGACACAAAAAGGGCTCCCTTTGGGGAGTCCTTTATTTCTGTTCTATGCAAACTTGTCTTCTGAGTTTTTGAAGTTTCCCAAAAAGGTAACGTTAGGCCGCCCCTTGTGCCGAGCCATTTTGTTATTTTTCGTAGCACAAAAGCTTCTTCCATACAGAGACTCGGATCAAAATCCTCCATCTTTTGTGATTCCTACAGATACCGATCTCGGTTAGACATCCGTTTGAAGTTGAAAATGGACACTATCTACAATTTGATCCAAGTTTAAGAGCGCTAATGGATTCTTATTGGTCCCGTGCGTACCGTCCAGTGCTTTATTTTCTTCAAGCCAAGCGTTCAACAAGTTCATATTGATGACACTATTCGGTTTTTGAAAGATACCTATTGACGTTACGTTGGACTGAAGGCGTTCATAGATATTTTCTTTCAAAGCCGCGATAGAAAATTCCAGTTTGGCGATGTCATTTTGTTGAGCCATGTTGAGAAAAGGTGATTGAACTGACATCATCATAGGAATAGGAAAGCTCAAATCAGTTTTAACTTGTGTGCTCAGCACGTATTTGCTTATCCACTGAGTTCCTGTACTGAGAAGATAAAGAATGCGACGTAATGTTGAGCGTTCGACCCTTCTCCATTCATATGTCATCGGTTTAGTGATCCAGCTTGTTCCATTCTTTTCATTACGGATCGTAATGACCTCAAACAATTGAAGTTCTTCCCGGACCATCTGTGCAGTCTCTTCATTCGGGTTTTGACTGAGCTCTGTGTGCATGCGATCAAGCATTTGTATAATTTCAAGAGGGTTCATTTCATTTTCAAATTCAGGAGAATTTTTTCTTACGATTTCGATAATTTTCCCTTTCAATAAAGCGTTTTTCATATTCAATATCTCCTTTTAGTCTTATATGTAAGTACGGCTGAGTCGTTGAGCTCAGATATATCAGCTAACAGTTCATTAAAAAACGCCGGACAGGTACTCCGGCGCAATTGCTCTCTGTATATGTTTGTTGGTCGGTCCTCACGTAATTGAGAATTTACTCGCTTTTAATATTTTACATAATTTAGCTTCAAAACATCTGAAAAAACTAATGATTACACCAAATATAGTCCGACTGGGTTACTCGCCTTTTAGGCGATAATGCTGACCATGTTCCATATGATATGAACTGCAATACTGGCATAAATGCTTCTTTGACTGAGTCTGGCATACAAAAAGCCGGCGGCCATAATTCCATATGACGTCCACCCCATGATACCTGACGGACTGTGTATAACCACAAAAAGGAATCCCGACGCAATGAAGCTGAGATAACTGGGACCAAGGACATTCGGCAGCAGCTCACGGAAGACAAGTTCTTCGGTCACAGGAGCTATTATCGCGATCATGAAGAACATAATTACAGGAAACCTGCCAAACAAGGTATCCAGAGACACCTGGTTGGACTGTGAAGGCATTGTTACCCCCATTGAGGTGTACAAGTAGGTCATCATGATTGTAGCGATTATACAGCCAATGAAGACTCCTATTACGGGAAGTATTCGAACTCGGTTAACGTAGCCAAATTTACGTTGTCTTTTTTGAATCACGCGAATCGCTAAGGTAAGTATAATCAGTCCAACCATAATCGTGACAACGTTGATAAGTGCTGTTAACTCAGGATACATTGTTCCTAACAAAACCGCGATTGGAAACAGTTGAGGACTTAGTAAGAAAGCGATAGCTTGGTATAACTCGCGATGGCCAAACATTTTTTTGATGGAAGGCCAGCGAAAAATGGGATAAGCGTTTGCTGTATTCATATCGTTATTCCTCATGGTTTCGAGTTCCTACAGATTCTTTATTTTCGAATACCATTTGCTCGATATGTCGTTCGATTTGCGGTGGAGCTTTAAATATGGTGAGCTTAGGCCCCTCTTCAGTAAGAGAAACAATAGCAATCAATAGATTGGGATCATCCCATAAAACTTCTGGGATACGAGCGATCGTCTCCTCGCTTACATCAGACGCAAAAACCGGCTGGTTAGATGAATCATAAAGCTGGACCGTAAGCATGGACATAGGAACCTGGCTTCGTTGTATTCCTCCCTCCAACATAGCTTCTGTATGCTCCTTAGCGTAGCACGTATCGAGAATTAACAACTCCCCCACAGGCTCGATGCTCAATATATTCATCTGATTAAGCTTATCTGTTTCTTTTCTGTGCTTTGCGAATTTTTCACGTTTTTCGTTTTCACTGAAGTGAATAGCGTCATGATTGAAAAACGCTGAATTCATGATGGTATAACCAGGAATCTGCGGACTGAGTTCTTCGTAAAATTCGAATGGAAACATCCGCTCTATATGTTTAGTACTTATGCTTTTAGGCACGGCATAGTTCACCTTTTTTTCTTATGAGTTGATTTTCCATATATGAGTTTGCGCCTCTACCTTCGGGTTTTCTATTCCGCAAATCGCTGCACTCCATGTAACCAGCTTGACGTTCCTTCTTAATAATCATATCGGTTATAGCCTCCTATACATGTTGACGGTACGTTTCTCACACAGAAAGGCCAGTCGCCAGATTGTAGCGATCAAGCCGCATGCGAGCATTAGATTTTAGAGCAACTCTGTTTACCTTGGTCAATCTTTGCTTTCACAAACTCATAAGCTCGTTTGGAGATGAACAGCAACCAAGGCATGTCACTTCGGTATTCATCGTGCTTTTCCCGGTGAGGAACGGCATCTTTGAGCATGAGATAAATGGCGTACGCCAGATCTTTTTCAGTAAGCGATTCTGCAAGTTCTCGCGATGATGCTGTGTCCAGAGCAACCTTATAATTTTGAATTACATAAAACGCAATGGCACTAGCTACGCTCATTTCATACCGAGAGGCATCGCCAGCAAAGTCGTGTGCTTTTCGTTCGATACTTCTCGCTCTAGCCTTATCGAATATTTCCATGTCTATGAATGACCGAATATCCGCTTGTTTTTGTTCATCTAATTCCTTATCAATCATTTGGATTTGATATTGTTTGGCGATTTCCCGTTCCATTTTTCTTTTTAGATCCATATTCACAATATTGGTTAGAAAAGAAACCAGAAATTGCCGAGCTACGGGATCATGTTCATAGTCTGCACACGGTTTTTCGGTAAGCATACGCTTCGTGAACGTTATGTAATGATCATTAAAAATGACTTCAAAAAAGGCGGAACGAAGATCCTTACCGTTCTTGTCTTTGGGTATTGGTTCCTTGAAAACAGACAGATCTTCGAAGAGATATCGATTATCGTCGTTAATCAAACTTTCAGGGACAAGGATTAGTGCATGGACGCCTCCATTTTTAGATAATTCGGTATACTGCGCCGGAAAATGGAGAACTTGATGTTTCATCCATTGTGGTGCGACAGGCTCAACGTCGATAGCGATGACGCGGTTTTCTCTAGCACGGAGGCGGTACGCTCGGTTAACACCATCTAAATTCTCATCTGCATCTAGTTCGGGCAACGTCACAAGTGGCCATTCTCTATTTTCGTCAAGTTTGGCGTTAAACAGTTCGTATGTTTCTAGCAAAACTTTGGCGTTTACTGGTCGCTTTTTATCGTCGGATACCGTCCAGTTCGGATCATCTGATAAATGGGTGATCAACGGGTTTCGGCTAAACAGTAACGGGTGAACCATCGGGTATGTATTCATGAGGGAGCCTCCTTTCGGCGCTACGGCATTTGTTTATAAGACTTCATGCAAATTCACCATAAAAAACCGAAGAACGAATCCCCTCGGTGACTCGTCCTTTTATGTGAATCGACTTAGTGGCCTTGTGCTGTTGGGGTCCGCTTTTTTAGTGGACTCCGGAATGCGGCTTGGGCCAAATGGAGAGTCAATGTCGATGGCATTCGTATCTGCCTTAGTGTCCTTAACATGAAGGATCTTTTGCTCGGATGCTTCCACTGCTGGAGGAACCATAGTAGCGTCGTTTCTGGTCATATTTACTGTTTGTACCGATAAATCCTCTTCGTTTACCACGCTGTTTACTACTCCACCAAAAGGCGAGCTGCTGATGTCTACTCCCATTTTTTCTGGTCCAATGATCGGCGCAGCTGCAAAGGCTCTGGTGTTTACTATGGACGGTTCAAACAGAAGATCCTTTGATTCACCGAAACCTGCTAAATTCTCCTCCGCCCGACTTACTTCGTAAAACTGTATTGGTCCTTCTGGAAATATAATGGAATCTAGTCCGGATCCAAGGTAAGCGAATCCTTTAGATTGGTATGCTGAGAGCTTAATCATCATTTCTTGGCCGGTCACAGGGTTTTTTTTCGGATCTTCCATGTGAACGGCTTCTCCGTCTTGGATGTGTTTGTACACCGGTGGAAATAAGGATTTCGATTCAAGTGTCATGATATTTCGGTATATATCTTGTTCGTAGAATTTTGCGAGCGGCGTACCTTGCCCTTCTACGATAATGGGATTCTTAATCGTGATCCGACGGAAAGGTTTTGTTTCTTTCATCCCTTTATTCACGCGCCGCTGATTCAACTTATCGAGTGCTTTTCCTTCAATCGGTCTATCCAGCTTTGCGAACTTGACGGTACCACGAATAGTTATCATGTCGCCTACTGCGACTCCACATTGTTCTCTTGTTAATTTTGTCATATTTATTGATCCTTTTTTAGGTTATTGGATTACAATGATCAAGATAAATTTTAATATATTTTAATTAAATTATACTTCAAAAACGCTACACATACAATATTTTATAGTTTATTTATAAACATTTTAAGCGGTTATACTTATGTTCATAAGCAAAAGATATATAGGTGAAATGGGGATATGACCTGCTTTCCCAGCTACATACATTTTTCGACACGTGTACATCAATAAGTCGATAGGCGGTATCCGTCTTATCATAAGTGAATTTCTTACTCGAATCCATTCAATATTTAATAATAAGTTATACAAAGTGCTGTATGTTCAGTGATTTATAATAAAAATATGGCGTATTTTCTATTGTGACTATTACAAGGATTCGTTATACTTAAATCAGCAAAGGGAGTGAATACATAATGTCGTTTATTAAGATCCATCGAAAAAAAGACTCGCCGCTATTAGAACAGGAGTCGAATAGTATTGGAGAGCCTGCGGCGTCCGTTCCCGATTCGAACCTTTTTAACAAGGATGCTCAAAATCTTGGAACGATGGTTAAAGAGAAATACTCTCAATACGGCGATCCTAGTAGTGGAACCCGGCATGCGAACATCGTATCTGTCGTCACAATTGCATGTGTAGGGCTGTTTTTCGTTTTGTTTTTCACTACGGATTTACCCGGTAAGATTTTGAGTGCAAGTGCTGCTCAGCCGGCAACTGCTGTGACTTCGGTTTCCGGTGATTCGCAGCTAGATCCAGAGGAGGAAACGACTTCTTTCCCTCGTATCGTTGTTATACCAGGTGCGAATATGACGAAAGAAGATCTTTTGACTTATGTGGGGGATTTACCGGACGTCGAAGCGGAAATGATCCTTAAATCCTTCCAAACGCGGTCGGAAGACGTGAAGGATAATCAGGTTGCTGGATCTCCTTCACCGGTTACTGAGGGATCGACATCCGCTACAGCCACGCCTAGTGTCGATCCAGTGGCGTCTAGCACTTCTGAGAAGACTTCTGCAGTGGATGTTGCCGTTGAAGCAGAACGTAAGTCCGCCAGCCAAATCAACGGCTCTAAACGGCTTAAATTGGTCCAAGATTTGAACTCAACCGATTATTTGTATTATGTTGCGGAAGACGGCGACACGATGCTCGCCTTGAGCAAAGCTTTCGGTGTTTCATTGGGACAACTCCTTGAAGTGAACGGTCTTAATGATGCAGATGTTATCCGAGCTGGTCAAATTTTACTGTTTCCTGGGGATACGCAACAACCGGATCTTAGCGGAAAATAAATAATAAGCCCATCCAGTTTAACTTTGGGTGGGTTTATTTTTAGTAACATTCTTGACCATATGGCTTCTTGTGTCCTGAACGCTCAGATGTAGCACTAATGCTAGCCTACATGCTTACATGATGGTGTATGTAATACTGTATCAACGATGTGATTAACAATTAAGCTCCCCAGCCGTGACCGTTTTCCATTCTCTTCCCCTCCCATCTGAATTTCTTTTAATGCATCATTGAGAGCAACGCATCTCAGTATTCCATAACAAGTCGGTAAAAGAGTTGGTCAACCCTATCGCGTTGAATGGTTGTATCTTTTCAATTAGATAGCGCTCTTCTTCGAGATCTCTTCCTCAAAAGGCGTTCATACCGTGTATTTACTTTCCTACTTTATTCTTCTTCTTTGTCATATAAAATGTGAATAAAATTACTAAAAAAATTATATCTGATTAAAATGTAATTTTTATGATATTAAATAAGATATAATTCGATCAAAAAATCGATATTAGAAATAGTTATAAAAATTCAATTATTTATTTAACATTAAATACGAAATTATTACAACAAAAAACCGCAGATTTTCTCGCCCCCAATAATTAATGGGTAGTGGATACTGCGGTTATTTAGAATTGATACAGGTCAGCTCCACTCACCGACAAACCAGATTTCGCCTTCGAGCTGACATTTTTCATCACGGATAAATTCACGAAAACCAGTAATTTTCCAGTGATGTGGGATATCAAGGCCCCAATCACGTCTTAGCTTCCCTGGATCAGGTTGTTCAAATCGACGAATGTTCGGATTGATCGGATGAATGAAACGATCAAAATCAGCATCTTTTGTACCAATGATAATTTGTGAACTCCAGAGGTCGCCCATGTCTAAAACCACCATGACCTGAAATAATTCGTTATTTTTAGGCCGCTGTTGGATTAAGTATTCTGCACGATCAATTAAGGTTTGAAGGCAGCGACGCTTTTCTTTCATTGGTGTTCGTTCAGAACGAAGAAATTCCTGGGATGCCGGCATTTCTATATGGCAGCAATCATTTTGAAACGAACTAATCTCCGGAAAAGATTCGGTATGTTCTTCAATACGTTGGATGATACGATCAGCATTTCGTCGGGCGCCCCGGATTTTGCTGTTGATAGTTTTCATGACGAGGAGTCGTCCCTTCTCTTTAATCTCAGAATTAATGATTATAAATCATATCAGCGTTTATATCAAAAATTACGAGTCATTTGTTCATTGTAACAATTATAGTGATTCACGAAATTTGCCGTCTGTTCTGTGGACATTATACATGTTGGTCTACTTTAACCCTCCTGCGGGTACGTGTCTATAATGATGGTTTCTACCAGCTCCAGCTACTGATAAATCTGTGACAAGAAATTGATGATCTTTTCTCATTGTTTACTGGGTGATTCAGTAATTTTTTATTTGCTTAATCTGTATAATGTTTCGCTTCTTTTAGAAGGTTGAGTATCATTGAAATGGGTAAACGCAGGGATCGCCTGCTGAAAAAGAGGTGGTCACCTTTTTTTTCGTAAGAATCCTACACTTCAATCTTTGGCTATAGTGGGAAGGTTCAAAGAGAAACATTCATGCGCTTCAACGTATCGCATTCGTTGCAATCTTATAAGTTATGCTGTCAGCTCTGTGTTTTTTATCAAGCTGGAACGTGGGGCTTAATCCATAAAAGAATCAGATATTTACCGATATTAATGTCCAAACACGCTTGTATTGGGCAGTATGAGTTTGCCATAAGTCGAAAATGGAAGCATAAAGTTGCCTTGAGTCCCCATTAGGACAACTTTTCATTAAACTAGCGGGCAGGTTAGTTCTGTTATGATAATATGTAGGAGCTATACTATCGGTGAGAGTCTGAAGTGTAGGGGAGGTAGGTGGGTATGGAATACAGCATACGCTTGGCAGAGAAAGAAGATATCAGCGTTTTACTTAATGTGAGAAATAACAAGGATTTATTTACAACGTATTTGAACCAACAAGAAAAAAAGGAAGTGTATCTCCTTGTTGCTGAAATGGATAGATCAACAATTATGGGGTTCGGTCTTCTAAAACTTAATAGTAACAACTTTTCGCCCAAATTAAGTGACTTATATGTAAATGAAAATTATCGTGGCAATGGTATTGGTTCGGTTTTAATTAGACATCGTGAAAAACTTGCAAGGAAACTCGGCTATTCTGAAATATTCGTTAGTGTTGACCCAATTGGGAATCCGAAAATGATAAAGCTTTTAACCAAGCTTGGATATAAAAGAATTACTGAGCCATACTCAAGAACAACTCTATTCCACACTGAAGACGGGACAACATATCAGAAAACTTATACAAGGGTTGATTTAAAGAGGTCATTGAACTTTACTTCAATGTAGTTTAGGAACCGATCGGCCATAAAATATTATTTAGTTGAAGCTGACTGGGAAAGGAGTATCATAAGTTGCCTACTTTAAAAGAATTTGACTTAGATATTCCTTACTCTAATAGAGATGGAACACCTGAAGATTATGAAGTCAATTGGAGAAAAAAAAGAGTGCAATTCCGAGATGAAATACGCTGCATTGCTTCTCTTTACGAACGTCATTTCGGAAAATATAAAACGAATGATGCTTGGAAGGTATTAATTAGTTGTGTATCTGAAATTACTGATCCTAGAGTAGTTACCTATGGAGGAGTTTGTGAAACACAAATACAGTTTCATGTTGATTCATTCTTCTCGATGAATGATCAACAAAAGAAAGAAGTAACACTTGATTTGCTCAGAAAAGGGCTTGAGAAGGTCATTCCTGAAAAAGGATGGGATTCAGATTCCTTCGAGCGAGCGTTCTCAAAAGTGATTGAAGCAGAAATGAGAAACGAATGGATTTGGAGAAGAATAATTTCAAGTCCTGACAGAAGATTAAAAGCAGGTTTATATATTGTGCATGAAGTAACTTTTGTAATTGGTAACTTAATTGTCTTTGATAAATCAAATCAAGAAGTTCTTCGTACAGAGGTGTTTCGGGATCGTCCAAACGAATGGGCTTATGTTCAACATCTCGGAAAAATACATTGGGTCTCTTTGAATGAAGTTGCTCTTTTTAATAAAGACAATAAGTTAGTCCGGCAAATATCGTTAATGAATATATGATCAGAATCCCCTGCCGTCATTAAACTAACGGGAAAGTTAGCTCAATAAGTTCAAGTGAAGTCAATCATACTAGTGGTTGGCTTCTTTGACTTTAAATATTCCATTCTATTAAACTTTCTCCAACTCAAATTGTAAATTTTGAAGGTGATAAATGAGATACCAAACACCTCAGTATATTCGCGGCAAGCATGCCTGGGCGTTTGGTATATGGAGTCATAATTCTTCTTTTCCAGCTGTTCTGGACTTGCTTATCCTTTCACATCCTTTATTGATATCTCCTTCTCGGGTTTCCTAGAGAAGGAGATATATGTTTTACACCTTACCGTTAACATATCGTAATAAAAAAAAATTGACGCTCATTAGGATGTAAGAGCGTCCTTCTAATTAGTTCATAGGATAAAAAACTGATGTACTGACGGTAATTGATACGTCCATATACCCTTTACTCCATAAATATTTTAGGAGGTAAATGGTTAACGGCGTACATTCTCTTAGTATTTTCTATCTTTGATTTCCCACGTGATCCATTCAATGCCTGACCAGTCAATGAGTTTTCACCATATCCCTGTATCTTCAGAATCGACCATGATGTATGCCTTCTCTTGGTCTGAATTCATATCGTTTACGTTAATCCTCCCCGCTGTGTACTCGGAAGCCAGAGGTTTTCTTGTCCTTAACTGTTTACTAGGCTAAATTGATTTATATTGCAAGTTGCTAGCTGGTTGATGGGCTGAGATGCGTTTTTGTTCCACTCAGCCGCATCGACTACTGGTTCTCGTACAGTTTGATTGTATTTCTTATAGATTCGACCACAACTGGAACGTCTTTTCTACCATGTTTGCGTACGCACTCATGTCGAGCGCTTGAATCATAGCAGCTGCGCGATCACTGGGCAGATCAGCGATACTACTATTGAATATCGCGACTTGCTGATTGTCGGACATTGCTTTAATTTTTTGCGTTTTGGCTTCGTCTTTGTAGTACATAGATGTACGATTACAGTTATGTACTTTTAGGTCGAACCCGTTTTGGAGTAAGATCTGTAGCGCATCCTCATCATGCTCCCAAAGGGTAGAATAAGAGCGATCGCCTCTTTGATATTCATTGTACCGCTTATCCCAAGTTGCTATATTTATGAGGCTCCGTGTTGCGAGCCTTACTTCTTGCACCACTTTCCTTCCAACGTCTTTAATTAGGAACACGCGGCTATGACGCGGCAATGTTTCGAGGGTGACTACTCCGGTGTCTTTATGCAACGAGTATGCATACACATAGCGGTGAGTATCTCCTGAACTTGAAATGATCCACTGAAAGAATCTCAGCGCGGTTTGCGGCGTGCCAGCGCGTAAATGATCACTAACGAAGTCACGAAGGATTTTATCGACGAGTGGCCGTTTAAACCCTTGGTTGACCGGATTTACAAATGCTTTACTGGACAAGTATTTTGCCAGTATATGATCAACGATTGCCGGATGATCTAAGCTTTGAGTAAGCTGAGGACCTTCCCAGGAGTTAAGTGTTCCCCCTTTAGCGGATATAATCTTTCCATTATGGCTTTCCAAGCGGTTATTGGAATCTTTGGATACGAATTGATCGATTCGTTCGGAGTCGATTTTGACATACATGTCTCTCGAGACTTCCTGCAGAATGCGATCGTTCTCTTCGGCCGAGATGTCCATCGTATACAATCCATCCGTATTCGTGGAAGGTACACGAGCGCCGGCCAGAGTTTGTGCCTGTCCGATCCGCCAAGCGAAAAGCTGGCCAATGATCCGCATCGAGATAATGGCATTGTTAACGCGAATATGATTATCGAATTTAGCATCACCCATACCGGAAGCTGCATTAATGAGTAGCTTGCGAGATTCTTGTTCCAACTCTGCGTCGTGTCGTACCTCAAATGGTAGGGAATGATCTTTGGATTGTACCTTCTTAGCAGCACGTTCCAAATACATATCGTAATACGGATCTGTCGGTTCACCATTCTCCTTATATCCGTGGTAGCTTGGATTAAGAAAGACAGATAAGCGAGAAAGGAGAAGCGGATAAAAAGACTCGTAATCCTGGTGTTGGCTTGCTCCAGCGCTGACATACGTATACTTAGACTGAACCAACCAGCTCCCGGAAGAACTTCTCTTGAATAGATCTGCATTCATTTTGTCGCGCCATACCGCATCCGGCTTCAGCGAACCAAATTTCGTAAACTCTTGGATTTTAATTTTGCGATCCGCGCTGATTTTACTTTCAAGTCTTTTGGATAGCGGTAGATGATCGGGAATCTTCACCGATAAGTCACCGCTGAGGGCATCGGTTATAGATGGATACATACTTTCCACGTATTCTTGTATGGCGTTATCCCGCTGGCATTCTTCCTGATCTTCATGTAGGCGCGTTACATTGATCTCAGCCCCGTGAACTCCCCCGATCGAGAAGTTTACAAAACAAGATGAACGATACACATGGCCCTTCTCATCCTTATGGTGATAGAACAAGTTGGTATTATATGTGGCCCTGAGTTTGCTGATATAGGATTTATCTAGACTTTCGATTCCATCCGGATAATGTTCTCTATAAGTTTTCGAGCTGTTAAAGTTTCGGCCACGCATGGCATCATAGAGCCGGTAGATCTGCATGAAGTCCTGGTGAGCAGGATCGTGTGGATCTCGGGTAACGTGTTGCTCGAAATAAGCTTTTGTCTCTTCAAGGATATCGGTTGGGACAATACCGAGTTTCTTTGCTTCGATTTCTGATGGATACATGAAGGAAATCTTCTCAATGTCCTTGATCGGCTTATACGGAGCGATGGCGAATTCAACAAACGATGCACTTGACGAGTCGCGAGTAAGACGGTTTTTGCGTACATTCAAGTAGTTCCCCGTATCAACTTGTGCTTCTTGATCCTCCGGAGCAATGCCTTTTCGCTGACTGTAGATCGTTTGAGGATAATCGGAGAGTAACCGGCCACGTATAGTGAACGATTTTTGATATAGGTTCTGCTCAAACAACGTTTGGAGATTGAGTACATCGTAGATGCTGCAGCTCAATCGATCAGCGAATTCCTCAAGTGTATCGATCTGATCTTTATTTTCAGTTTTGTGGGATTCTTTAATGTGGAGTCCGAGAGTACCCAGTAAACGTTTGAGCTCAATACCCTGTGATTTTTCGTTTAAGCGAGCTACGTCAATATAACGACCGCTTAATAGCCATCCTTTTCGCATTAACCATCCAAGAAGCGTGTAATCTTCTTTCTGATCCTGATTTGCTTTCTCGGCATATGCAAGCCGTTTGGGCATATCTGTTCGCCATGGTTCTTCCAGCAGCTCATTATGGTAATCACGAAGAAATGCAGCCGTAAGTGGTATTCCCCGCTCAACGAGCACAGGGCTATTAATATAATGGCGGGTGAAGTAACCTGGATGTATCTGTGAGAGCAACGCTGATAACATGGTCATGTGATAATTTTTCGAGTTATAACCGAATCGGTAGCCATGACGTTGTTCATTATAATCCGGGTCCGTTTGTTTAACCGGATAAAAGGCAGGATCGTATTTAACCCCGTTCACCTCTTCATGCCGTTTTTGAACGTGTGCATTCAAGTATGTGGAGGCGTTAGTTAACCCCAAACGTTTGGCGAAGCTCTGCAATCCCAGATAGCCGCCAATCTCATCCGGATCTGGGTTAAACTCGCGAATGAATCCGGTAGTCCCAATATGTTCGAAAACAATTTCAGTCTTAATTTCTCGAAGATCCGGATTCTGCTTATAGATATACTCGCGTATATTGTTTTCGCTCTCCTCTCCCTGGAGGATCTGACTGTCATCCAAATAAGATATGATAATAGCCTTAGCTGCAGGTAGCCACCAGGTCACAAAGAATACGTTGTTTAAAGACGATACATCGTAGAACATATCGTCTGCTTTATATGTATAGGTCATGGTCTCCTCTCCCTCCTCTTGTTGTTCATGAATTCACTATTACGAACATAGTTCCCCGTTTGAACTGTAGTAGCATGATTCTGTGCTTGCTTACAGTTCAAACTGGGGGACTTTCGATACTGATACCGACCTTAGTTGCGAAGTTCTCAACTATCCTCTACGTTTATTATAGAAAACCCAAATTATAAAAACTTATACCTGCTTCATTTATCGGCAATCGTTCGTCCTTAGATTATTCCGGGAGATTGCGTATAATTTCCTCGAATGCATTCTATGGAACCTGAGACCTAAGTTAGTATTCCAAAACATCATTGAGTAAAAAAAGGGAAATCCCTCTGGGTTTCCCTTTCAATTGTTTATTTATAGCCAAGCTTGACCCAATATCTTAAAGTAGCAAAAGAAAAGCATCCAACGATTATACGTTGGATGCTTTTCTATATTGTGCTTTCTTCCAAATCTTTGATGATGTCTCGAATGACTGGTGCTACACGGTGTCGATATTTACGAACCAGCAAGTCGTATTCATTGGGGCCACCATATTCATCTTGTTTCCAATCTGCGATGTGTTTGGCTGCAATGTGTTCTTCTCTTCTGTTATCCAGGCTCAGACGATTGTAGCGCATTTCAGCACCTTGACGGACAACTTCATGTTTGCTTTTTTGATTTGTACTGTATAGCTGTTCTTCAAGAGCAAGCTCTCTTGTTGTAGGGAACAGACTTAGCTTCATAAATTTTAGGCGGTAGTGATCCATTACATCGATTTCTATATTATCACCACGCTCGATCTCTCTCCAAATCATTGTAACAAGTTTTCGATTAATATCGTGTTTACTAACTAGCATGGTGTTATTGAAATACGCCATATGGTCTTTAATTTTGCGAATCCCAAGCATAGTGCAAATCCCATACGCCAGAATAAGCAGCTGGAGTCCACCTGCAGAAGTTGCTAATGAAACATCTTCGCCCAGTACAATCTTATTCATGAAACTCAGGAAGTTGAGAATGGCATGGATTACGAAAGCTGGGATATTAGCCAGCAGTAGATTTTTGATATATACCCATACAACAAAGGCTGGTTTCATTGTGAAATAAATATCGTTCTTGAAAATACGTTTTCTAAACTTTTCTGCGAATGGATTCTCAACAAGTCGATCGAAGTCTTTGAATCTAGGTAGTGATACCTTCCGATATTTGAGGTGTTCTCTTCGTATTATATTTTTATCTTTTAAGCTGTTTATGGATTTTGTCTTCATAGTTCTCACCTTTCTACTTATGTAAGCGACTCTTTAGTTGAAAAAATTACTTATTATAAATTATGTAAACCGATTACTTTTTACTAGCCTCACTCTTTATACCGGACATGACGACACCAAGTTGGCGCAATATTATTGAAATCATCTTGTGTTGGGCATGTCACAGTCTAGTACTAAAAACGAGATTAAAAATACAAATGTTGCCATCAGTTTATCATATCCCTTTGATTTTAGTACTGTATATTTATTTGAACCTCTACATGTCTGCGTTTTTACTTGTGCAGAAATGCGGCTATAAAGATATAAGACTATATATGACCGAATGGAATTATGTGATTTTTAATAATGAGATCTTGGGGATGCCAAACAATTTGAGTGTTACTCATAGTCGATAATAATGAGTAAGGTTAGTTTTAAGGGATTGGAAGACAGTAATGACCTTTTCAACTTACGCTGAGCAAACATCTGCACTTTAAAAGTAAAATACAAGATCTGACCTCATAAATGATCTATATCTACCCTGCGGAGAACAAACACGATCATGGGGTTAAATAATTTCATTCATTCATTTTCAGAAGGTAAAACTAAGCGAAAATGTAATGTATATCATTTGCACTTTATAACGTTTAACTATTTTTGAAATTGTTAGATGATTTTGAAAAATTCTAGGTGGAACTAATGCTCTAACGAGTAGTAAATAAGTCTGCTGAAAGGAAGCATCTGTTCTCTTCCCTCTTCATTATTTAACAAAAAAGTCGAATGCGCTTAAAGCGATCGCCCTTATTATTGCCTCTTCTCCTAACCAGCTATCAATTAAAAAGGTGTGAATTCGTTATGCTTTTTCTTAATATCTCTTGAGTGTTAATTCAGAAATCATCTGGATTTTCATCTAAAGATATCGGTCTATTTTGGGTAAGGGAGCATGTCTACCGAAGACAATTTTCGTTGGCAAGCATTGTCGTTAGGGGTCAAGTTATATATCTTTAGCAGTCGCATTTGATCTAAAAAGTGATGCCATTTAGTTCCACCGATTAGGTACTTTTTTGTTGACGACGCATGCGTTGGCGACCGGTTATTAGATCGGTGGAGTAGTTATTAGAGACATCGTTTTTTTGTGTCTGATAGATCTTTTATGTACACCGGTAATTTACTTTTAGAGTTGGCAACGCACGTCGTTGTCGACTGTTAATCAGATCGGTGTACCTATGTTATCCCTTTTGTATTCAATCGGATGCCATTTTTGCATGCCGAATTGCTACTGTTTAGTTGGTACCGCACATTGTTGGAAAACAAAATAGAGTTCACTCTTAGCGTCTGTTTTGTACACCGAATTGGTTCTTCTGAGTTGGCAACGCATGTCGTTGTCGACCGGTTTTTCAGGTCGGTGTACGTACAATGTTTCTATCGCGCCTTGCAGCTCAAACGTACTCGTTTGAGCTGCTTTGCCGAAGGCAACTGCGCGGTTGAACTTCCACGTGTTTTTTACGAAACGAAAGAGAGAAACCACGTGTTTTGAACGAGAGTGAAGTGATGGTTTTACATGTTAGAAGCGCCCGAATAGGAAGCTTCTAATGAGCACCCCGAAGTGGCAAGGAGCGAGATGCAGCGCATCGAAACGACGCAGTAGGAAACACGGTCGGCTATGCCGACTGACATGGAGCGAAAGCGGAATGTCATACGTGTTTCTTATGCTCTTTACCCTAGCTGTTTCCGATTCAACGTATCAGTTGTGTGTGATGACGATAAAGTTAGGCGTGGCAAGTGTTCGAAGCGGTCTCTGCGAGAGAAACAGTAAATACGCCGCATATTCCGTTTCGTAAGAACGGCGCTATTACGCGATTCATGAAAATTGTCGTGAGCCGAACGACGATTCATGGCGTATGCCAACATTGCTGCAACGTACATCAATTCCGGGCGTCTGTCAGCCCGGTATTTCCGACCCGGTCGCTTGCGACTGGCTCTTTTCCGGGGCGGGGGTTTTCGGGGCAGTATTCACGCCGATTTTTTTGCACACAGCGATCGGAGTTATTCAAACAATTTGGGCTAGGGTACGTTAGTCAAACAAATCATGCGGAGCGTTAATTCAGCCGATTTTGATTTAGCAAGACAATTAATCCGTCAAGATGACTGGGCGCAATTAATTGGGGGTTATTTCGTCAAGAAAATGGTTTTGTGCGTACAAAGTACGCGTTAAGAAAAGTTTGTTCCGCACGGTCTTAGAGATGGATTTTTGGGATGGGTTGTGGGGGTAGGAACGACATGCTTTGGGAGTGACGAGGGACCCGTGCAATTCATCCAGCTTACGATTCGGATCTGACAATGGGGTGCTGCTTCTCCCCTATCTGTTAGCCAATCAAAGTGGTCCATTCTGTTTTGTGAAGATCCGTCTCTCCGATCCGATGAGTAATTGACGGTCATTGGAAATCACTCTTTTGGATGAATTGTGTGGAAAGGAACGAAATGGTTTTGGAAGTGACGAAGGACCCGCAAAGTTCATCCCGTTTACCGATCGGATGTAGTTTTAGATTTTTTTCTACTGATCGATTATAGGGGACACTCTGTTAAAACAAAAGAACCGGCAATCTGGTCTGAGATTGACGGTTCAGGAGAGCTTCTCTCGGGATGGATTGTGTGGGTAGGAACGATATGCATTTGGGAGTGACGAGGGGCCCGCATAATTCGTCTCGGTTATCAATTGAACTTGGTGAATATCTCTGTTAGCCATTTTAGATCGGCCTATTCTGCTTTCAAAAAGAACCGTCTATCAGCAGTATGATTGACGGTTCCAAGAGGTTATTATACGGGTTTGTTAGATGGTAGGAACGACACGGTTTCAAGAGTGAGGATGCACCCAAGTAATACAAGGTGTGTGTTGATTGAATACCATGTCTCAGCCGTTTTACGAAGAGATATTTAAGATACAATGACTGAAAATCATTTGTACTTTTTATCAAATATCTACCGATGGGTAACAACGGAAACAAGGGGACGATCCATATGGATCAAGTAGCTTTGCTACAACTTTTAGCTGCTCTATTTTACTTAATTCTTGTCGATTTGACTCATCTTTTTGATGGGAAATAGTGTTTAGACATATTATTGGGATTAGATTGGGTATATTTTGCTCCAATCGACAAAAACCATGTCATGTGTGATTTTTATTACATTTTATCCTAAATAATTTATATATTTTTATACACTTCGTTTAATTAATAAATAATTTTCGTATTTATATCGTAATAAATCATTCGAAATTTGCAGATAAAATACACATATCATCCATTGTGTATTTTATCAAACAATTTATACGTATATTTATGAGTATATTCTGACTCTTACAATATATTTAATAATATTAACAAAAAAAGCCGCAATTAATGCTAATAAAATATTCTCTGTGTAAATAATGCGACATTTTTTCTCTACTTTTATTTGATGTGAATTCGACACGTTATTTCATATCTATCATTAATTAAAATATATTGTAACTAAATGTTGAGATTATTTCGCATAAAATTCCGCAATCAGTTCGCACTATTACTTCTTAGAATACGGTAACTGGTGCAGTCTATACATAAAACTATTCTCCCTCTGTTGTTACTTTCTAATTTCTTCTCATCTGTTTTAAAAAAGAAACCCTCGCCACTAAGGTGAGGGTTATAATTCCTATGGAATTTTGTGATGGTATTATTAAGTCTTCTACCATTCTGATCTTTTCATCGGCTGATTCAACCAACACCGGATTCTAATAAGCATGAACCATGATCTTTACCTCGATCAGTTCGTCATTCGACCCAATGAATAGAGCCTTGATCGAAAGGTACACATATGATTTCAAAACCTTCATGGGTAAATTTCGAAATCCGATGCAACCAGTTGATTCACACTTTCCGATGAATATCGATTTTTCCGTCGGCAAAAATTACCGAACCTATGAATTGGTTCGGTAATCGCAATTATATAGATAATCCTTTTAGTAGCATTTTTTTCTCGATTATAGTAAGCACACTTGCTTCAAGGGAATCAGGGCTATGATGAACCAGAGTACGATTACTCAAAACACGGATGTCGTCCTTGAGTTTCAGCTTCACATATGTTAAAGAATCGGGATCTATTTTCCCCTCAACTATCTGTAGTTCTAGAAACCGCTCGTTGTTTTTAGTTCCTAGCAAAGTCACGCGGTCTATAATAATTCGACCAGTGAAACCCTCCGGCATATGGTGTTTAATCCCCAAAATACGGGATTCACTATGTCTGCCAATGACCAATTTATCATAATGACCACCTGATAAATCGGAAATCAAAAAATCCTGAGTTGGGATAATGGTTGTAGTATGCATATCGTCAGCTCCTCATTTTGCTTTTCTCATACAGTGTATTGGCGGCGAAAGCCGCGCTTTTCTCAAAAAAATAATCCTAACCCATTATGGGTTAGGATTATTTTCAAATGACTTAATTCCTTTTATCTTTTTTGGCCAAAGAAAAAGAGACCCTTTGGGGCCCCAATATTCATGGCGTTTACATACTACATATTAAATATTAAACGATATGAGACATACTTAGACGTATGTCATTCGTGCTGCCGATTGTTCTTCGTAGGAACTCAGATTGATAGTCATACCCAAAGCAATAGCGACCTTCACCACTGTTTCAATGCTTGGGATGGTTGACGAAGTTTCCAACCTTCCTACCTGTGCCTGGGTAATCCCTGCTAGCTCTGCAACTTGGGTTTGGGTAAGTCCGAGAGATCTCCTTCTTTCAACGATCTGTACAACCAACTTGGCCATCTCACTGATAACTTGTTTTTCAATCTCAGTCTTATAGTCCAATTTATCTTCTTTGAACTTTTTCCATGTCCTGAGATGATCATTGTTTTTCATCTTGTTATCACCCCCACTTTGATCGGGCAAAAGGTTTATCTTTACCTTATACATGTTTCACTACATTACGAGCCTTGCCTTAAAACCCAGTCCTTCATGCGTTTTAGAGCCCTGTCAATTTCAGAGCGGGGAGTTTGTTGAGTGCTTTTCAGAAATATCGTTAAAAGCACTATGTAACCTTCCCATCGAAAATAGGTAATCCGGTATCGCTTGGCTCGTATTTCATATAGTGGTCCTTCGAGCTGCCTAGCATGAGGCATTCCATGTTCGACTTTATCAATCGAGTATTCGATTGCTTCAAGTGCTACGTTTGCCTGTCGATTACCCTTCTTCGCACTTACGTTTAGTTCGGTAAGAGCCTTTTCAACTTCTGAATTGCCCTTCTCCGTGTAGTAAAATATAACTTCCGCCATGAACAACCTCTTTCTCTCTATTAAGCAAGAATAATATTATATCATCCTCGATATAAATATATCACCAATGATATAGAAGAACAATATTTATCAAATATAACTAAAAGCTCTCCGTGATGGAGAGCTTCACTCCAAAAACGTTGACTACATCTTCGAATAGTAGCTCAGCATTTTCGTCAACGATGAGTCCATGTACATCCTTCCCATGCTGCTCATTTGCTCGAGAGCCTTTTGGTTTTAGCTCAGATGGTTTGTAACCATGATAATTAATGACATCCAGATGATAACTGCAATTGCAGCGGTTACTTTGTCTTTTGTAGTAAAGTCGGCCAACATTTATTCCTCATTTCAATGTATTAGTTTGAGTCTCCGTCTACTGCAGACCTTTAGTGTTCTAAGTCACTCATTTTATTGGCCGCGTAAGCGGCTTATTTGATGCTTTTACGTTCTATATTTAGGTTCGTACTGACTGCGACCATAAAAAAAAGGCCGAACCTCATTCGAGGCTCGGCATCTTAAGGACATTTCGCGAAAAATCATCAGTTCAGATTGCTTGAACAGTCGTGGTGAAGAAATTTCAAAGACGGCAGAGCTGATCCCTTAAGCTTTATGACTTGGACGCCCTTTCAACAGCAAAGAGATCTCTGTCCCATTGTACAGTCACTCCTGTTTTGTTAGTATGGAGAGGCGTAAGATCCGCGAAGTTTTACGCCTCAAAGGAAAAGCCGATTACTTAGGTAGTCGGTTTTTTGCATTGATGCAGTTGTTTTTTGAGTGCCATGTGTTGATTGATCTTTATGTCCAGTTTCTGAGAAGCCTCAATCACTTCTTTACTGTGAAGGCCAAACTCGAATCCGATCCTTACCATTTCTGAACGTAGTTCTACCAGATCCATCTGGAGAATAAGTATTTGATTCTGTATTGCTTTTGATGAACTTGGATTTTTCAAATCTTTTATATCCCTCCTCCTTTATACAGCAGCAACTAGTCTATAAGCCGGCAACCGGCTGTAATTCAGATTCTGGAGCAAAATACAGGTAGCCGAGATCGCGAGATCGGCTTGTTCGTATTCCCATGCCAGGTATCCTGCAGCATCGGCAAAAGCATTCCGTTCAAGCTTGACTTGAGTAACCCACCAATCTTTGCTAATCGTAAAGGGAGCGCTTACAGAAAAACTTGCTACAATACCATCATCTGCAATCGAGATCGAATTGTCATTAAAAATCACAATCTTCGTACCAAACGGGATCACTTTCCTCGTCAGTACATCCACCGGCAGCGGGCTTAATTCATTGTAGTTATTGATGTTCATGTTCATTTCAATCACTCCTAATGTTTTTTGGTTTTCGATTTAAAGGGTATCGGCGTATACTTCGTAAAAAAATCATCTGTTTGGGCTTCCCATGGGAGCTCCCCACTTGCTGCAGCAAAGCTGATCCGATCAAAATCAACTTCATTTCCCCACAATGTAGGTGTCAGGGTGAAGCTTCGTTGTTCGATGCGTTAGGAATCACATCTTTGGTGAGCATCAGGAAGTCGTCAAATACCTGTTCAACTTCCTCCCCAAAGGCAATGATGTCTCCTGTGATCAGATCTGTTGGCAGCGAGCTTATTGCGTTATAGTTATCCAGGTTCATCATCATCAAAATCTCCCTCTGTATTCGTGTTTTCTTCGTCCTGTTTATCGGCCGGCTTGCCGGCGTTTTTCGTTTAAAATCAGAAAATACGATACTCTCAGGCGAACTATCGATTAGATATCAGGAGTCTGCCTGTCTGTTCGTCGAATTTCGCAAAAAAACACCGCCATGATAAATCATGTCGGCGTTCTTAGCGTTAAGCTTATACTGAATATTAACACTAACCTAAATGCTAGCATTAACATTAGTATAAATGTAAGGAGAATACGATATATTACTATTAGCGGATTCGAACGACTCCCTTAACGAGCGGATACCGTTTGATATTCTTTCTCCAGATGAGTGCGAACCAATACGGGGAGAATAACACTTTATCGAAGGTACTGGCTGGGGTAATCTCAATCTTCACGTTGAATCGCTCCGCTTTTCTAATCGGGCTACCTTCTCTACGTCGATCAGAACTGTACAGAACACGATGTCCTTGACGGGTTTATTATCTATATCGGGGTTGAAAGGACGCAAACAGAAAACAACTTACATCCTCTTAGAGTGAGAACGTAAGTTGTTCCGCAGTTTTAACGCTATTTCCTGAAGTGAGTAACAGTTTGGAGGGCCGAATCTCAAGAAAACTTTCTCCAGTTTCATCCTCATGTAGTTTATACCCATCAAGAAGAGAAAGCTCCTTCATGTTCTCACAAGCTTCCTCAACAATTTGCTTTTTCTTCGCCGGTCGGTTGGCTTTTAATCCCATGAGAAGAGATAATTCATCGAGTGGCCAGCGTGTAATCCCTTGGGCTACTTGTGCTGGTAAAAACAGATACAGATTTTGAGCTGTTCCTGTTTTTAAATCTTCCAAAATGGCTAGACTTAGGTAAGCAATTGCACCTGACTGTAATGAACGGTAGATGGGATCAGAGAACATGATTTTAAATGTTTTATTTACGTCACGTCGTCCAATGGCTTGAAAGAGATAAATCCGATTTAATGAATCAATGTACCCTTTCTCATGGTAAAAGGTGAATTCGAACATACTCTCCTGGAGTAATGCTAGGGATTGCCAGATCTCTTGATACGTTTTACCACCAGTGTCCCGATTCATGGCCTTGGCAAGAGAATAAATGGTGAACTCAAACTCTTTCTTCTTCCCGTTGACTTCCCAAAGCTTATGAATTCCGATCAGTACCTTGGCGTCCTGAAGCGTCAGCTCTTTCTTTGCCGGATGATATATTTTGGTTCTTCGATTATCTCGGACAGGGGTATCCCCCATTTCAGTAGATGTATCTGTCTTTTTCGAAGTCGATACCGAACTGATCGCACTCTCCGAAAAGATGTGCCCATAGGGATGAGTGGGCTTACTGTAATAAGCTACGCGTCTAAGGATCTGTGATTGCGCCCAGATCCATTGTTTTATTTGATGTTTGAAAATTTCTTTATTGATCTGCTCTTTTTCTTCATCCGTAAGTTGCTCCTGAACCAGTCTTTTCGACAGTTTGAGTTCACCGGCACCCTCATTTTGTATATGCTTTGATGCAACCCCATTACTAAACGTTTTCAGTTGGTCAGCTGCCTTATTAATCAGTTCCTGTACTTTCGGGTCTTCAGCAGGTAGATTCAGTGCTGTTATTTTATTGATCCATGGTTCGATGTTAATTCTCCGAGGCGCCATAAAGTAACAGCTCCTTTCTTAGTTACTCTTTTCTCGTATTGTATATAGAATACCATAGCTTAAATGATTGACCACAGGTTAGACAAAAATGTCCTTTCAGCCCCGATATAATGTCCTTTCAACCCCGATACTTTGACATGATTTCGTTTGGGGATGATCTAAATAACATTTGCTTACTAGATAAGGAGTAATGGAGATATGGAGCAAATGTCCTTTCAACCCCGATACCTGACTGTCCTTTCAGCCCCGATACAAAAATTTTTTTTCAAAAGACAATTTGTCTCTCTCCCCCGTTAAAACGTCCTTTCAACCCCGATATACTGTCCTTTCTCCCCCGATATAATGTCCTATCAACCCCGATATTCGCAAAACGTCCTTTCAACCCCGATACCTTGACTCTCTCAATACCAAAAAATACAATGGCTATAAAGCTGAAATTAGTAGTTTATGCCACATGTTCTCGAAAAATAGCTAAAAAAAAAGCTCCCCTATGGGAGCAGGCCTGAAGGCCACTTAAAACAAAACACTGAAACACCCGCTATCTAGAGTTGCACCTCAAGATAGCAAACAAGAATTAAACAACAACAATCAAGAACATAACCCCAGGTAACTGTTTCTGGAAAAAACAGATATCCTGGGGGCGTGTTAAAGTCGCTCAAAAGCGAATTAACCTGCCGGTTCCCTTATTATATTGAAAATTGTTTTGAAATTCAAGGGAATTGGCATGATCTCACTCCAAGGAGGACTAATCATGTCTAATTTTATTTCGCCCGACCAGCATCTGCTCAAGGGTTTAAAAGGTATACTCAATAACGAGGATCTCAAAACCTATGAAAAAATGATCATGATCGTAATTAAGGTCTATCAAACGGAACACGAGCATGCTTTTCCGGATTACGACACCATTGCTGCAGCTGGTGGGATGTCCAAACGCAAAGCCCAGTATGTTGTTAAAGATTTGGTTAGCCGTAATCTCATTGAAAAGAAATCTCGCTTCAAAGAAATCGAAGGACGTCCCGTAAAACAGACATCGAATCAGTATTCTGAGGTCGTTTCTTCTGCAGCAGCTCATGAGTTCCAACCAGAAGTGACTGAAAGTGCACAGCATGCACCACGATATGCACAAGATGCAGCTGAAACTGATTTTTTATCTGCACAGCATGCACCCTATAATTCAGGTTTTATTAATCAAGATTCTTTAGATCTTTATACTTCTACAGAACTAAAAGAAGAAGAAGATACACCAACTACGCGCGAGCACTTGTCTGAACTGGCACAATATGCACGATATGCAGACGTGGTAGAAAAAATGATTAAATTCCAAGGCACCGGCACAATTTGTTTCCACCAAGAGGAATTTTTATCATGCTGCAAGTTATTTAACCTTCCCCCACGCCTGATTACAGCGCTATATCCACACATCGAGAGCAGCATACAAAAGTACCATTTTGACGCTATTTATCGAGCTCTTGAGAGATTCACGGAGCGTTTGTTAAAAAACAAGATTGATAACCCGATCTCGTGGTTCAAGTCTACCTTCAGCAATGAGGATTTAAAGGTGCGATCAGAGATCGAATTGCTGAAAATTGGCCAAGTCTCTTAATGTTTTTATTTGATGACTGGCAGAATAACTTATGCAGCATTAGATTCAAGTATGTAAGATGTCCTGAGCTAAAAAGAGCTGTATTACTCTCTCTCGTACCCTTTCTATGAAATGATCGGCGATACGTGTATAAGCCGTGTTAAAATGGATAAGAAGCTACTTCGCTAGCAACGACTGACGATGAGTATTTACCGTCTGTTCTGGGATACCCGCCTTGACAGTTATTAGCGTAAAGCCTAGGATGAATGCTAACACTAACCTTAATGCTAGCATTGATACTAGTAAAACGGTTGAATTAAGCTTTTTATTTGATTGCTAAAGGATGTGTTAGCGCTAATGCCAGCGAAAATAATAACGTTTGGAATACAAAAAGGTGGCAGTTCAAAGACCACGACCAGCGGAATCGTTTCATACTTGCTCTCGCAGGATTACCGCGTACTTGCGGTTGATATGGACTCCCAGGGGAACTTAACGGAGCTACTCACGCTACGTGACGTTGAGGATTTCCGTGGCATGACAGTTCTTGAGGCAATGGAAGAACAGGATGCGTCTGGTTACATATGCCGGATCACGGATACGTTGCACCTAATGCCAGCGGAGGATCTATTGGCAACGTTCTCGCGGTGGTTGTACAATGACTACGCTGGACAAGAACCTGCCTTAGTCCTTGCGCAAACCCTCTCCACCGTTCGAGATAACTATGATTTCATCATCATAGATACAGCGCCGGCACTTGGCGATCAAACAATAAACGCCCTGGCAGCGTCTGATTACGTTGTGGCGATGTTTGAAGCAAGTAAATTCTGTTATTCCGCGTTGGGCCGCTTTCTCAAAACAAGCGATGAGGTCCGAAAATTAGTCAATCCGGATCTGCGCGTTGCCGGCATCTTACGCGGGCTTATTGACGCAAGGCGATCGGATAATAAGGTGCTCATCGAACAGGTTGCAGAAGATTACGGGGATGTTTGTTTTGATTCCGTGTTAACACGGAACGCAGCGGCCGGTAGAGTGGCTATTAAAGGGCTTTTCGATAACAACGAGATCAAAGCCGCCGTAGCGCAGTATAAGCCTTTTGTTGAGGAGTTGATGAAGCGTGTCGAAGGCTGATGATTTAAGACGCAGTTTAAGGGCCTCTGATAAAAAGGACATAGAAGTTAGTAGCCTCTTTATTAATCCTCCTAAGTCAAAACCAAGCAATAATCCTAAAGATAGCAATGACAATAATGCTACTTCAAACGATAACATTAACGTTAGCATTAATGCTAGCACAGAGGATATTGCCGAGGAAAATGCCTATAATAACCTAAATGCTAGTGTTAATGTTAATCTTACGTCTATTCCTATTGCTCAGCCTAAACAAGGAATACGCGAGACACATACTCAGAAAAACTTCTATATAAGAAATGATCTCGCAGAGTTAATTAACGATGACATCTCCAAGCGCCGAGGGGCGATGACTGAGATCGTTAACGCATTGTTCGAACAGTATTACCGCAGCCAAGGCAGAATTAAATAACGTTTACGAAAACGCTTGTCTCTACTGAGGCAGGCGTTTTTTCGCAAAATGTGTACCATCCTACGGAGTAGAGTACAAAGATAAATATATAAAGAATAATGTTATTGTTAATGTTAGCACTAAGGTTAGCATTAACGTTATTGTATTGTAAGGTAGTAAGCGACAAAGAAATGCAAGGATGCCTGAGACATGTGTAACTCCACTTAAAGAGCCTGTCTCGAGAAAATTATTCCCTATATAATCCTTGGTGATATATGATGAGGAATTGCAGCTGTCCATGAGTTGTAAAATTTGATTTTTTACTCGCTTGGCATCAATATCGCTTCAAGTACTTAAATTACGATTGAATTGCCGGCACGCTTTATACAGCACGCGTTAGGCTTATCCTTGTGTGAATGGGAACTCGTTTGCTATTTACTCAAAGTCTTCATCAGAAAACACAATGAGTCTTGCACTCCGGCTCCGTTAAATACCGATACATGCGAGCATCACGCCTAATCGTTGCCCGATCTAGATGAGTCTTGGCATGGTCCTACCATGAATTATGATGCCCGGTTGTAGATTCCTACCAACCATTACTATGGCTTGTGTAATCGGTCATACATCGCGTTGTAACAGCGTACAGCCTTTTTCATCAATCTCCATATAGTCAATTCTATTCTGAAATTGATGAGTGATAAGTGCCTTAGGGGCAAGGATGTCTACGATTAGTCTAGGATTTTCATCATGTATCATACTGCTACTTACTTTCCTACCACTGATTCAAAGAGTCAAAAGATAACACTAACATTAGTTATATTACAAACGCTATTGTTAATGCTAACATTAATGTTAGCATTAACAATAAGGTATAAAATATTGTTTAGTTCATAAAGTTCCTCTAGGAGATTTTTAGAAGCTCCTACACAGAGGAGCTTCTAACTGTCTAAGATTAGATTGTTGGTCTAAAATTTATAATCAGTCTGTTGTTTGCCTGATTCCTTTAGAACTAAGATCCAGGAAAGAGTCTACCTTGTATCAAATCCCGCTCAAACAAAAAGGGGGCCGAATCTATCTATGCAGTGGTTCATCTCCTTATCAACACATGCTGATCGAGATTGGAGGCAGACTGGTTCGGCTCCACAATCACCATTCGCATATTCAAAGCACTTAGTAGGGCAATGGCTAATCCATCAGATAAAGATTCTCGTCTTCCTCGCTTAGAACGACAATACGCTTCAAGATCAAGGGGTCACGATGATTTTCAGACGGTTCATAGAGATCGACGTATGGTTTAGTATACAGGCGAGCACTTTCATTGAATGTTCTTACGAGTGATGTAGTTCATCTGAATATCCCACGTAATAAGGTCCAAAGGAATGGTTTATCATATAATCTCCCTTCTGTAGAAATTTGTATCATTTAAAGGGGGGAGAATCCGATTTACACTTATCGAATTCGTGTAGGTTTAGGAGTGAAATCACCTGCTCTCTATAATTTATTGACTTTCGTCTACCATGGATCAGATCAGACAATCGGGCCTCTGGGATGTTGTGGAGTTCACAGAATGTTTTTTGATGGAGCTCAAGTTCCGCCAGGCGTCGCTTGATGGCCCATCCAAAAGGTGTAACAGTATGCTTTGCCATGAAGGATCATCTCGCTTTCAATAGGTTAACTTTGTTTTATATTATCAGCAGTAGTCTAAATAAAACATGAGGCCATGAGACTGACTATGATTAATCTTCGGAGTTACTTGTAGTCGCATAGCCGTTAGATGAATAGGGGAGAGGGGACGCTATAATTTATCCGTTGTGGGCATGGTGGCTACTCCTTAGCAGCCTGGTACTCATCAACCATCTCCCAAACTAATTGGGAAAGCTGAGGAACATCGATAACGTAATTGTCTTGTAGTTCTTGATATTTACAGCGTTATGCGCCGCGTAGAGCTAGCGTATGGCAAATACATCGTCCCAGAAGATCAGGCCTCGGTTATCTTCCATACCTTTCTACCTCCACTAAAAGAATCTTCGTATATGAGATGCGAGAGATCTGACTAGAGGAGTCGTACACCTGCCTTAACTTTGTCCACATAGCGGTCAAGTACATTTTTTTGTCCGAGTAGCAGCTCTAGCAGATCGTGCCCCCAGATAGATCCTGCGACATCCAGAGTACATTTTATCAGCGTCATACTCGCTATGAGAAAGCACTCCAGCGTCCATATACGTCAGTTCTTCAACTGTTCGTTTGTCGCTGCAAGCATCTGATTGAGTTTGTTAATATACCGGTTTTATCCATCTTCCCGAAGGCCAGGATTGCAGCTCCACCTACTAATAGCAATGCCACCTTATATACAGCCATTCGCTACAGCCCTCTATCTGATTAACAAAGCATAAATTCTTCGTAGTAAATATTGTCCCATTACACGAATCTCCGCTATAGCGTTTATGCTGGATTAGCATAGCGTCAAGCGGCATGAGCAGGTATAGCGACGTAAAGCATTCCCGACAGTGGTATGAGATGTAGCGGTCACATTGGCTATGTATCTTGGCTATCTCACCGCTCAATTCGCTCGTTGGATCATTCGGCTGCTTAGATTAAGATGGATCTAGAAATACTTAATCTCTGAGTAGTATATATTAATCGCGATATGCGGCATGTAATGATCTCTCCATGTTAGAGAAGATGAATCAGCATACAGGTTCGCATAGGGTAATTAAGGAACAAGTTGAGTAGAGGAGAGTGAGGGATTTCTGTCCGTCTAACTAAAAACATGTAACTGTACTTTCTATTGAATGAGTTTGAGAAAACTAAAGGCTATCCCCCGGGCTCCTTTAATCAAAGAATCGTATAAGTTTGACCGCTTTTAAGAGAGTGAAATCTAATGCACAGAATTATTAACATATATATGCTAAAAAATGTATAAATTATTTAAGCATTGTTTAATCAAAAATTAAATCAGAATAATATTGTTACAAAAAATGAAGAAATTCTTACATTATTAATTTATATAGAATTAAATAATGAAAAATTTTCACATTTTATAATTATATAAATAATTAGTTATTGTGTGTGCATATTTTGTTGTATTTATTTATCATTTATTTTACAAAAAAACACCGAGATATTTAATTCTCGGTGTTTAAGTCGAAACTAGTTGTTCAAAAAATTAAGCATTCTGTCGATCATCACGGCTGCTTCAGCACGAGTGATTTCACGCTTAGGATAGAAGCTGTTATTTTGACCCTCTACGATCCCGTTGGATTTCAGCAACATAACAGAAGACTGGGCCCAAGCAGCAATTTCTGTATCATCCATGAAGTTCTTCTCACCTACACTGGTTTTAAAGTTATTCTTCTCCAAGATGTTTGCGATCATCACGGCCGCTTGCTCTCTAAGAATGGATACATTCGGGCGAAAAGTCCCGTCCGTAAATCCTTTCGTTACTCCCGCATCCAGCGCTGCCAATAGTTCTTCAGCATACCAGGCCTTTTCATTGAGGTCCTTAAATGCTTGTACATTGGAACTGGAATTTTTGTAACCCATCGCACGTGTTGTCATGATCGCGAACTCTGCACGGGTAACTTTTTGGTTCGGACCAAATGTACCGTCTGTATAACCTTTTAAGATCCCGGCAGCTGTCAGATGTTTAATGGCTTCTTCTGCGAAGTTTCCGGAGATATCGGAGAAGGTTGTATTGTTTTCAACTTCAGTTCCTTTATCGTCTGTAGATCCTTCACCTTCAGTAGGATCTACGGCAGTTCCAGGAACAGAACCTTGATTACCAACTGTCGGAGTTGTAGTACTTCCTCCAGTTGATCCTCCACTAGTTCCATTACTACCAGTAGATCCGCCGTTATTTCCGCCAGTGGAAGGAGGAGTAGTTGTCCCAGTGTCTCCACCTGGTGTTGTTCCAGGAACAGTTGCGCCGCTGCCGTCAGCCGGCGTGTCCACACTTACTTGTTCGTGTGCTACAACTTCTTCTGTACCGTTAGCTTTAAGCACTACAGCTGTGATGTCGTATTGATATTTTTTGCCTGGCTCAACACCAGTTTCAACAAATTTCAACATACCGTTAACAGGAGTTTGAATTCCCAAATCACGGGACTCACCCGTTGCTGCATTGTAATACGTTACCTTATAGGTTCCATCACCCAGCGGTACTGCTTTGGTTTGTGGATTACGTTCCGTATACATCACGGCACCATCAATAACTTTGTAGTTGAACGTGATTGTACCTTCCATTGGTTCAGACGGTGTAACCACAATGCTTTGTGGAGTTGCAGGTGTCGTAATCGTAATTACATTAGAGGACAATGTACCCCACTGGTTACCAGCTACAACTTTATACGTATGCGTTTCTTTTGGACCAACATTGTTGTCATTCACAGCGTTCAAGCTACCAGACCATACTTTGTAGTTTCCGTCTCGGTACACATCGTAATGCGTTGCGCCTGTGACTGTTGACCAGCTAAGACCTACACGATTATGAGAAACGCGATTCGCTTTAACGACGAGATCGCCTGTAGGGGCCTCGCCCTCAATCGGTTCATTTGGAATAGTTACGATGATAACGGCTTCCTTACTCATCATTGCACCTTTGTATGCTGCTACTCGGTAAGTGTAAGTTGCGCCTGGTGCTATGTCGTCTCCGTCTTCAGACCACCATGTACCCATGGGTATCCCGATTGACATCCCATTACGAGTAATGAGATATTCGTCGGCCCCTTCGACAGCATCCCATTCCAACCGGATGTTGTTATACTGTAGATCCGTTACTCTAAAGTTAACGGGGTACGGCAGTTGAGCAACTAGTGTTGTTGCACTAGCAATTGCAGGACCACTTTCAATCGTACCGTTCGATGCATATACAAAATATTCGTAAGTTGTACCACTAGGCAGGTTTGTATGTGTGAAGGTTGTTAATGGACCCTCATAAATGATAGCTTGACCTTGCTTAATGATATAGTTTGTTGCTCCCTCGACAGCGTCCCAAGTCAGCTTAATGGATGTTGCTTTTGGTGTTGCTTCCAAATGAAGAGGTACATCCAGGAATACAGGTGTTTCTGGATTAGCCGTTACGGTAACCGTGACGGAAGGGGAAGCGGCACTTGTGTTACTTCCATCAACTGATTTAACGGTGTACTGATAAGTTTCACCCTCTACAGCCGTTGTATCGGTATACTCCAAAGTTGCAACAGAGCCGATATTAACGCCATTTCGTTGAATCTTGTAAGTCACTACACCATTTGAGGCTGGCCAAGTAATTTTCACATTACCTGCTTCTGTGCTAACCACTGTAGGTTGGCCGGGGACTTGCATGGGCTCAGGCTTTGTCACGATCTGCATCGAAGCTTGCTCGCCTTCTTCAATACTAGTTTCGGTGTATTTAACTGCTCTTACGTAAACGGTATATGGACGATCCGAGCCCAGGTTTTCTGCGGTTACAGTAAGGTTAGGACCATTGTAAACTTGATTGTTATTTACCATAACCCAGTATGCGGTTGCACCTTCCACGGCATTCCAACTGATCGAGGCGGAGTTGTGAGTTGTCTCTGCTATTAATCCAGTTGGAGCCGGCATCTTATCTGGGTCTTTTGTTTTTACGGTTTGAAATTGTTGTCCGCTTTCGCCTTCAGCATTAACAGCATTCAAAGTAACCACATAATACTTGTCTGGCGTTAATCCAGTGTATGTATAAGCCAAGTCAGGACCGCTGTACACGACTTGACCATCTACCATGACTTTATATTCGGTTGCTTCCTCTACAGAATCCCAACTTACAGTAAGTGAGGTTTCGTCTGTAGTTACTTTGAAGTTTCTAGGAGCTGAAGGTTTGCTTGCTGCAGCAGTTAACATAGACTCGCTGCTAGAGTTGAGTTGGACTAGATTATCTCCCGCTCTGAATGAGCCGTTCTCTGCACTTACTTTACTTTCTCCCCAGAAGGGTGCACTGCCTAACACTAAGCTTGCTGACAAAGTAACAGCTAAAATCTTACCAAGCCTTTTCCTCATTCGTTAAAATCTCCCTTACACAAAATTTCGAATCAATTTCCAGTAAGATCTAGTCCTTTATGTATTGGTTTTGTCACAAAACTCCCTTCAATACGATCTATACGTAGGCACATAGAACCAACACAAAATAACAAGAAATGAAGAAACAAATCTATTAACTTCATTCAAAAACATTGTACAATCAACACATTATATTATTTTTTTGTGTAGATAGCCAATAGATTTATGAAAATTTGCATACACACCTGTTCAGATTTGTTAAACAAAACGCACCAAAGTCCTATAGTCCTGAGACCTAGTTTTGTCATTATTTTTTTCCAAACAAAAAAGAACCGGTCGAGGATAAATTCGCGATCAGTTCCAGGTATTGGTGGGATAGAAGGGGAGATTTGTAGGCATTTTTATTCCAGTTTATAAAAAAAACGGTCCCAATTGCAGGGCCGTTTTTTTTGGGGTTTATTACAAGATTTCGTCGAGAGTGCGTTTAAAGTCATTCATTTCTTCGATACCGATGTGATACTTTACGAGAAAAGCATTTCGTCCTTCGCCTGGAATAGAGACGATGATCTGTTCGTGTGGAATATTTTTGAACAATGGTTGCGCAGCTCGGATATCAGAAGCGGTTGCATAGTCATTAAAATCATCAAACAACTGATAAATGTTGAATTGGTTAGCTGTTTCAGATTCCGTGATGATCAAAATATTCCCATTGTTAACCCCTTTGAAGAGCTGGGGATAAGTGATAGTTTGCATATAAAAATTATTCTCCTTTCGGCTTGAGCCGTGTGTATTCGCCATGATCGGCGTGTCGTTTGTTTAGATTCGGTGTAATAAAATGTCATTCTGATTATGTAGTAATCGTAAAAAAGAAAATCAAGAAAGGCAAGTCCTTTATGATCATGCTGATCTGGAGCGAGTATGGTTTATCTGAATTTCTACTCTATAGGGTATCGTTTGAAAGAGAAAGAGAAATTTACTTTTCCAGACCAGAGCGTAGTGAATATGGAGATGTTCTTTTAAGTAATTCTTAAATAAGTACTTCTTTGTGTTAAATTTTTCAACCCCCCTCGTTAAAAATTTTAACTAAACAAACGATTGGAATCATTATGTTGAAAAAATTAACGAAACCATTTCTGTGGATAACTAGTGTTAAAAATTTTAACCAAACGAATTTCCTTATGTTAAAAAAATTAACCAAGACTTATGTTAAAATTTTTAACCAAACAAAATTTATCCCCAGTTTCATTATGTTAAAATTTTTAACCAAATGAAGATGAGGGGGGAAAGGGGAGACAAGCAGAATGAAAAAATAAAAAAAGCGGGAAGATTCTCCCGCTTTTTTTAAATAAAGAATTGTTCTGCTGTTTTAATAACGATAGGACGTTCGAGTCCAGCGTAGTTTTTGATGCTATCCTCCAACAAATCCCTATAATTTCGGTTGAGCCATTCGCTAGCCATCTCGTGGCTGACGATGATAAAGTTTTTGCCTTCCTGAATAAGGAGATAGGCTCCTCCGAACCAGGTCTGAAAAGACACTTTAGTAATCTTGGTCTGTATGAAGGAACAAGTTTCTTCCCATAACCGAATTTCTTCGACCGATCGCGATGCCTTGGCTTCTTCACTTTGTCGCTCCAGGTGTTCTTTGATGCCCGTTCCAATAACAACGGGTGCTGGTTTACGTTCGAAACCTTGATTCTCGATCGTTTTAACTGGGGAAACCTCTGGAACATTTTCGGCGAGTTCAATATCATAGGACTCGCTCAAATTTAAAATATATGCATTATGACTTTCTCGAATAGATTCTGGTAACTGAGCAACTAAATCTTCACTGAGCATTGGAATGCTTGCTCGGACTTTGACTCGTGTAGACTCATTCATACCTGATTTCTTTTTGCTTTCTGCCCAAAATCGCATAACAAAGGCATACGATTCTAAGATGTCCAGGTATTTCGAAAGTGTCTGCCGGCTGATTCCCATCATTTCGGCCATATTATCGATAGACCGGAATGGCATATCGTTGTTGATGCACATGCGATGGTAATTGATATAAACCATTGTAGCTTGAAATCCCAGAATGGGCTGCCAGTAATCCAGGATATAATTTTCGATGATGGTTTTATTCCCGGTTCTTGCGACTAACGATTGGCCGAATCCTTCAAGACTGAATTGGGCAACTTCGCTGGCTGTGTAATAGATTTTTTTGTTTACTGTTACAAGATCCTCGATCTCTTGATTATTGCGTTTTCTCTTACGTGACACCTTTTCTCCAGTATCGACATAGCGGAAATAGGTGACACTTTCACTACCTTGTTGTTTCACGGAATTACCCTCCCAAAATTGACAAAAGGGCGATTTATCCGCTATACTTACCTTAACTATAAAGTTGAATGTTTATATTCTCCCTTCCTTTAAATTTAGTCGTTTTTAGGTTGGTGAGTATAGCGATGATCATCGCCGGAGCCATTCCCTACTGCGAAAGGGGATGGCTCTTTTTCTTTGTTCATCATATTACCACAATTCCTAACATTTGCGAACGTAAGATGTTAATACCAATATCTTGACAATGTTTGCGAATAATGTTACTTAGCAATAGGTCATATTCCCCATTTTATCTATATCGGAATTTTTGTTAAAAGCTGTTATAAATACACATTATTTTTTTCTGCTGGCAAAGATAAAAAGCCCATACGGAGGACCGTATGGGCTTCTTATGCATTCGTGGAATACGTTCATTTTTCAATTTCTTTTCTGGATATTTAAAATGTGTTTAGGCTTTATGCATTGACGTGTTCATACCCAGACAAACCACATCTGGAAAATGTCATCATACTCGAATCTGGTCTGGATATAGAATTTCTTCTTTTGTCAGTATGAAGTAATCACCGGACACAGATCTTCGAATTTTATATCTTTTTTGAATGGTTCGCTGGTGCGGATTTTCTTCATGCTGATTTTAAATAAAATAATCATAAATATACTTCAATTGTTTAACAAATTGTTGAGTGAACAACGTTTTAGATTTATATTTTGTTGAGAATTTAGATTATTTAAGTATACTGAGAGATAGACATTGTGCAATGATTATACATTCAAGAACCTCCAATGTGAGGGAAGGTAGAAAGACGAAAGGCTACATACACGCCGATTCAATGGTTCTAACCCACCCAAAAAACACTGAAAGGATGAAAGAACGATGAGGGAAATGACCAAAAAAGTGGTCTATACCGAGCAGGACTATGTAAGAGACACTCATACTCATATTGAAAATGTGCAGAGATATATGCAGGTGTTCGCAGCTCAACTCCATGCTAGATCGATGGTTCATGATAAATCCAAACTGGAAGAACCGGAAAAAAGTATTCTCCATCAGAACACAGTAGAGTATAAGAGTTATAAGATTGGTAGCCCGGAATATAAAGCTCATTTGAAAAAAGTAAAGGTTGCGCTTGATCATCATTACGCAATGAATTCTCACCACCCGGAGCATTACAAAAATGGCGTAGCCGGTATGGATCTCCTGGATATCGTAGAAATGTTTTGTGACTGGATGGTTGCGTGTAGGGAGCATGGGGATGGGGATATCGTTCTCTCGATTTTGGAGAACAGGAAGCGATTTGGTTACTCGGATGAAGTAACTCAAATATTGGTCAATACGGCAGCTCGTTTTGCGAAAGTGGAATGAGTAAAAAAGCATCTTTACTTAGTCACTAGAGTATGAGAAAGCAGAGAGACACACGCGAAATATAAAACGTGTGTTTTTATTTATGAAATAAAAACTTAATTAATGTGATATTTAATGAGCAATTTTATCATATAAATATACATATTTTATTTATTTGAAATATTATATGAAATATAATGTGATATATATAATGAAATTATTACTCGATTCAAATAATGCAGTAATTTGTTGCAATTTGTTAGAAATAAATAATGAAAAATATTCCACATTCAATACACATTACTTGCTTGGACGGAAGTACCATGGTACAATATTCCTGAAGCGAGTAAGAGTCTGTGGAAGGCAAGTATCTAGAGTCTTCATGACTCCTTACATATAAAAGGAGAGACGAAAATGATCTCAAACTTCGCCTCTGTAACTACTTGGAGCGATTGTTCAATGAGAAGCAGAAGTGTGATCCGTCATGCTTAATCCGATTTCAGTGGATCTACGACAATTACATGCGAACCGATTTGAAGTTAAAGAGGGGCGTTATTTTTTGGATGGTTGCGAAGTTTCTGCAGATGAAGCCATTACTTCACTAGCCATCAGTGTACAAGCTCTTGGAGATCAAGTTGAGTGTCAGAAGGGCGTACCTGAAAAGAAAGGTTATGCAGATAGTCAATTGATCGATTGGCTGCTAAATCAAAGTGGTGTATCGTGCTACCAAATTAGTAAGAAATCCAAAATAGGAGAATCGACACTTTCACGTATATCGAACGGTGAGACTTCTATGCATTCTATACGTTTCGGTACGGCCATTAAATTGACAGAATACGCCAGAAGGATACAGGACGAACGGATGGGTTCCGGAAAGGTGAATTTGGAGAAAGGAATTGATATACAATGAGTGAGACTCGTAAGCGTCTTTCGTTCTATGAATCAGAGTCAGAGGAAATTAGAAATTGGTGCAAAAATCAGTCTTCTTTGGGAAAGAGTCTTGAACTTATTATAGTAGATGCAATACGTAACTATGGAAAAGGCGACGTGATTAGCGCGTACTTAAATTTTAGGGCGATGGAAATGGACTCAAAGGGTGCGCCACATTATTTCCCGCCAGCTGCTATACCTACTTCGTCGGAAGCGAGTCAGGTTATTTCGTCTTCAAGCCAATCAAATCCAGCAACAAATCAATCACAGCCTGATCTTAATCTGAACAGAGATACATTCACTCAGGGTGAGAGCATGTCAAATGCTCAACATAGTTCTGGTGGATTTATAGAGCCAGAAAGGAATTCGACAGAACAACCTAAACCTAGTGACTTCAGAGAAGAAAGGAATCTGTACACAGAGGATAATCACTCAGAAGATCAGAATATTGGCAACAACAACGATGATCATGACGACGATGATGATTACGATCCAATCGCAATATTACTCGGCGATGCGGGAAGTCGTTTAGATTAGAACGGAAACGATTCAATATGAAAAGTCGTAGTGTGACATCAAATTCGACGGTTCCGGAAAATAATGATTGGTACATGAACTTTTATTAAAATGCATGTGCAAAAAGGGAGAAGAGATTACTATGGCGAAAACGGCTGTTGAACCAATTAAAGCGGGACTCGATTTGGGAAATGGTTACGTTAAAGCAAATCTTAATGGGCGAGTTAGAGTATTTCCAAGTATCGCCGTTAAACAGTTTAATCCAGATGCGCCTGCGGTTACTGCTGATGGAATAGGCTCTGTGGTAAATGACGTCATCAATCAAATGGATTTGAGTTTTATCAGTCCATTGATTAAATCGACTGAGCGTCGTTTATTCGGTGAAAGAGCACTAAAAACAGGTAAAAGCCTAGAAGAATTTGATGTGTATGCTCGGACTGGTAAGTCTGAAGTAGATCTATCTGGGGTACTTGCTCTGGCTACAATTGCGGCAGACCGTCTGCAAGATCATTATGAGAAGACAGGAGCTTTACCAGATGGTGGTGTAATGAAAGTTAATGTTGATCTCGCGACGGCATTACCGATCCAGGAGCATAAATATCATATGAAGCGTTACAAAGATGCGTACTTGAATAGTGGACAAGCTCATATTGTCACCTTCCACAACTTCGAAAATCCGGTTCGTGTTGAAATCATTTTCGATTACGTAATCGTCATCAACGAAGGGGAGTCCGCACAGTACGGCTTGATGTTTGCAAAACAAGAAATGTTAGATATGATCCTTAAAGAAGCACTCAAAAGTTACCCGAACGGAGAGTTGGATGGGATTACGGGTAAAGATCTTGTCGGAGCACCGAATACGCTCGGTATTGACATTGGTGAAGGTACCATTGACTGGGCCGTTTTCACAAACCGCAAATTCAACCCGGATGCTAGTTCCACACTCAAACAGGGCTACGGCATCGTTCTAGAATCTACACTGAGCAAATTGATTGAACAGGGGTATCCTTACCGTTCTAGAAAAGAACTCTCTGAGTTTCTACATTCCAAGCCTTCAGCGTTAGGTAAAATGAAATGGAATCATATCAAAAATATTAATGAGAGCGAAGAAGATCGCTTTGCAGCGTCGATATCGAGTGAGATTAGTAAGGTTTTTGATAAGGTTGCCGGTTTTATCGAGGTCATTTTTGTTTTCGGTGGCGGTGCGACACCGCTCGAATGGAGCCTTTTCGGCAAACTACAGGAACGTATTGCTGAATTTGGTGAAAACAATCTGATTCCAATCGTTTATCTGGACAGTGCGTTCTCTCGCTTCCTGAACGTACAGGGTTTGTATCAAGTAGCGCTTCGCTTACGTCCTAATCGTAAAGATGCTGCAGTAGCTGCAGCAAAATAAGAATGTACTGAAAAGGGGGGCGCGAGTTTTAGCCCTCCTTTTCTAGTATTAATTATTTTCGGATGAAAAAGGGGGACTCTATGTGCCGGCGGATCTACCACAAACACAGCACGATCGCCCACAGCGTCAATACCGCAGTACACGCGTGCGTCCTGATGAACAAAAGATCGTGCAAGAACGTGAGAACGCGGGGCAGGCGTCGTCTAAGCAGCAGCCTAAAGAGACAGAGAGGGCAGTTCAAACTGATCCTATCAATGCTATACGTACGCTATTCTTAATTCTTTGTATTTCGCTTGTTGGTTACGCACTCATCCGTGAATATCACAACACGGATACGGAATTACAGCCTGTTCAGCAGGTGGTATCGCCAGATGTGCCGATGACAGATATGAATGGGTTTCAGCCACCGACATACCGATAGGGATATACATATTTTCCCGAATGAATCGCATTACTGATAGTTCGTTGGTGAAAATTCATGCTATATGAAGTTCTCAAAACACAATGGAATGTTAAAGCTACATTTTGGCAATAGTTAGTACCCAAAATTTCATATGTGTGGAGAAATAAAAGGACCAGCTAGTGTTATACAAGCTGGTCCTTTTGTGGAATTGATATTATTATGTGCTTAAATACTGTTGAACCCATGGATGATTCAAAGTATTTTGCTCAAATAGTGCATTTTGCCTTTTGAAGTTTGCTAGCGTCAAATCACAGCGATCAACAACTTGAGTGTAATATGTAGCCGCAGTCTCCCATGAAAACTTATCTTTCATTGCTCCGATGATAAGAAGATCCCAAAAGGTAATTACTACAGTTTTCTTATCAGTTACATCATTGATAATTTCTTTTGCGCCTTTATCGTCACTTATTATAACATCTATATCTAGCCCAACAGCATAAGCGAGGCAATCTAGTTCCCCAGGGTCAAGTCTCGCCCGATTATTCTTCCTAACTTCATTAATAGCTATTCTTTTTGCAGGTTCTATACTTCCCCACATATCTTTAGTTTTAAAAAGATTTACTTCAAACAAATGTGATATTTGAGAGTAGATAGCGGAATGTGTTCTTAATTCTTCATCAACTTTTGGGGTGATATAAAGCTTATCAATGATTGATGGAACGATATGCTTGAAAACATCTCCTTTGACCAGATGAACTATAATGTCAGTATCTGAAATCACCACTTTATTCATTGTGAGGACCATCCTCACTATTGAAATCTATACTTAAAATTCCCTTTAAGTATTCGATTTTTTTTGTTGAGATACGGTTATTAGTAATATTGCTCTTAATGCTATTAATAAACTTATCAGGTACACGACTCTCTGCTAATGGAAGGGATAACAAAGGATTATATCCTGCATCTTTCATCAAATTAATAAGAAAATCTGGATCATTCGCATTACTTACAGATGATAAATCATCACGCTGTGAATCACTAAGAACCCCAATTTTATTTAGCATACGAACTGTTTGTCTGTAACTGGTTTTAAATTTATCCTGAATAGTAAATATGTGTTTAGGCTTTATTTCATTGAAATTGGTTATACCAGTATCAATAACACTTTTAGCAAGGGCTTCTCTAGGAGATATAAAATAATCAGCAAATTTATTTGCAAAAAACTCCATTTTATTAATAGCATCTTTTTTTTCATTTTCATCAAGTTTTTCATGTTCTTTGACTTTATTAAGATCTCTCAATATATGACATAATTCGTGAGCGGCAGTATAGTATTGTCTTCCTAATGGTTCAGATGCATTAATAAAGATCAGCTTTTGCTTACCAGACATTCGAACAAAACCAGATACTTTTAAATCTTTAATCTGAAGTACGTATACATTAAATTTTTCTTCAATAATCTCTATTATATCAAGTGGTTGATCTAGAGGTACTCCAATTTCAGTCCGGATTTTATAGGCAAATTGTTCGGCTTCTGCTTCAAGTTGGATCTTTAATGGGTCAGGTACATCAGTATACTTAAACGATCTCTTAAACATTAGACTTCACTCCTAACTAACTGTGCAAAGCTCAAGCTGGGCGAAGAGCTCTTTTATGATGAGATCAGATCTATCTAATAACTCCTCATTTGAAACTGAATCCTGATCACCATTCCTAAACAAAATGAGTGAATCAAATTCGGACTCATCTACAGAAGTCCATTCTTCGAAAGAAATACCTAAGTAGTCGCTTATTTTCTTTGCTTCAGATAACTTAATAGAGGAGTGACCGAGTTCATAATTAGATATGACACTACGCGTTGTTCCAATTCCATGTGCCAATTCCTCTTGAGTAAATCCAATTTCGTCTCTGTACTGACGCAACCGTTTTCCGATTACTTTATCAGTTAAAGTAGACATTATATTCATCACCTTTTCTAAAATTCTTTACTTAATTGTATAATATTCATACAGGAAAGTATAGTTTTTGTTTGAATATTGAACATTCTATAGTTTAGCCTAATTGTAAAAAAATATTCGCAATTCGTTCGGCTTAGATCGTTGAGAATTTTCACCTTGATGAACACTCTAAGAAGGAATCAGACATGTTCGAGGTGTTGAGAAGTATAGCTTTATCAAATTAGAAGAAGTTTACAGTGTGAGCACATAAAAAGGTGCGCTGGTCTATATGGCTGGGGCACCTTTGTTATTTGGGAAGAGAGTGTGCATATTACATGTCACTACAATGAAATATGCTGCAAATATCTTATGAGGTTAGACAAAGAAACCACCTTCTTAGGTGGTTTCTTTTGTTTATTCCATTTAGTGTGTAACTTCGGCTTGGAAATCATCTTTGTAGGACTTGTCAGCGTTAAAGAATACAATGTCTCCATCTTTCAAAGTGAATGTCCGCCCCCAGGAGTCCTGCACGCTACGGCTAAAGCCTTCCATGTTCCACTGGTTCATCAGAGGAGCGTTGATGTACTGCAGGTGAGGCTGGGTGAGGTTACCGTTTTTAATACTTTCAATATTGAAGTTGAGGATGATATATCCATCCTTCAGGAAGATCGGGTCACGCTTCGTTAAGGCTCCGTTTGTACGACTATACTCGGCTAAGTTAGTTCCGGATTTGACGACGTATGGATCACCTGGTAAGGAATACTGAGCATACCATTTTTGAATGGCGGCGTTTGCCCTTGCGTTATCCACTGAACCCGGTAAGTTTGTTTTCGGTCCGATGAACGTCCGGATCTGTTCCGGGAGGAGCATCAGATTAAAGCCGCCAACCGGCGTTTTCTCCTTGGTGAAGCGTCGAATGTAATCTGAGATAAATAGATCGCGGCTCACACCGTTCATTTCGGCGAAGGTATAGTAATTGTCATACTTATACCGAGCGGTGTCCGTCAGCTCTTCTTCAGGCACATTGCGGAGACGATCGTTCAAGATAACGTATCGTTCTTCGGTATCTTCTTTCGAACCGACTTTGATAAATTTCCGATGATCATCGTCGTAGTAGAGATCAACCGGTGTTTTTGTTTTACCATCCCGGCTAACATACATGAAGCTTGGTGTGATGCGGATTCCGTCTTGTTTGCTAAACATATTACCTTTGGTCTTTAAATCAAATTTAACGTGATAGCCTGTCTTAACGGTTACGTTTTTGGTTCCTTCAAGCGGGTTTTTACCTGGTAAAATCGGTAGCGTAAACGGCTGTCTATTGCCGCGTGTGGCGCCATCGATACCGAGTAGGCCCGTCCAGTAACTATTTCCGGTAGGTGTTACACTGCCGGCTTGCGTCCGGAAGACCATTTCCCAGTTATAATCCGCGATGTCGGTGATATGGAAGTCATACAGACGACCGATAACCTCAACATTGACGGTATCTGAAGCTACATGGTTGATGAGATCAAAGTTTGCGTCCTGCTGCGTTGGCTTTACGTCTGGCGCGTTTTCAGCGATATTCCTGTAGTAAACCGTGTAGTCACCTTCATCGACCCATACGGGCAAGAAGAATTCAGTTGTGAGCTGCCCGACCGGAATGTTGATCCAAGTTTCTTTTGGATAGAACGTTTGCTTGTCTCCGGAATAGACATCGAACTCGAAGTAGACTTCTTTGCTTTTGAAATATTTCGCGTAATCACGGTTTCCGTATCCCGGGTAGTTCAAATGCTGACCGCTCGTCGGGATCGTTACGGTGAACGGACGATCTAGAATGAAGGCCATCCGGCTGTAGTTCGGTGTCGTCTTCTGGTTATGAGCCTGATCGTCTGATGCCGACGAGTAGTTCACAACTGGCGTATGCACGGTCACAGGGTTGATCCCACCTATTGGGTAGGTATCGCCCGGGGCGGCGTTATAATTGGCGCTGAGGGGCTTATACGTGATAGTCCCGCTACTTGCCTGGCTCTGTTTATTAATCTTACTGCTCGGAATCATATTTCCCGGGCTGTAAAGGACATCTCGACTGATTGTCGTTGGGTCCGGAACTCGTGTTGGGTCTTGCGTTTTTTTGTCGACTACACTGCCGTTCATAAGTGTCTGGTTATTAAACACGAGAGTATCGTTATTTACTTTGACTTCTCTAATTCGTTGTTCAGTCATATCTTGGATCTCAGCTTTTTCGCTACTCTCTGGTATTGAAGGTCTTGTTGTTGTACCAGGTATCGTTTTATGTGGAGCCGTATAGTTACCTGGGCCTGGATCTGGAACGTACTTGCCGTTGCGAGTCAGTGTAACGACAGGAGGGACGTAGCCAGCGGGATGTATCGTTATAATCTCTCCATTAAACGCGTAATTTCTGAGCTGTGAGCTGTCGATAGAGTATACACCTAATTTATCTACAACCCAATAAGAGAATGTCCTTTCCACATGTATTGGATAGTCCCGGTTGTCCGGTTCAGATTGTGGATCGGGCAATCTACCATTTCCATTTGGATTGGGTTTTCCGGGGTCCCATGTGAGCGTATAATCCCGTGAGACGGTTAAATCATATGTACATTTTCCGAGCTTCTCTTGGAATTTGTATTGATGTAAATAGTTATTTGCGAGCACATTTCCATATAAACTCTCGGATGTTGGAATGCCTAGCAGCACATCAAAGATTTCTCGATCCCGCTGATCTGCTTTGATTACGGCGCTTGCGTTTGGATTCATTTTTTCTCCTTCGATCACGCGGCCGTCGGTGATGGTGCAGCTATTCGTCGGTGGATCGGGATCAGGACCATCCTCAGTGTATACCCAGTAGTGATCCGGGTATTGATACGAAAAAGAAAGAACACTATAGTTATACGCCGCGTAATAAAAGGCCATTGCTTGAGCACGTGGGTTATTTTCATTGTAAGGGACCATAGCGGCGGTACTATCAGCTGGACGCATGTAATATTTCCTTGCATCCAAATCATGTTCTTGGGTGAAGGTAATTCTTGCAAAATCAAGACTCCGCGTTGGTCCGTCAGTCGCTCCTTGTTCTAATCCAACAACAATTTCTGTAACTGTCGTTGATGGATGGGAACGTCCTGTTATCCCGAGCCCTGCGTTCGTAACTTCTTTACCTGGTATGTCCCGTACTCTATCTTCGCTTGGTGTACTTGGATTTTTTGTTCGAATGATGTTAGATCGGTCATCAATGAATTCCTTTGGAAACATTAGTCCGTCATCGTCATAAAAAGGTTGAGTTCTTGCATATTTGACGGCCATTTTAATTTTTTCTCCTGGAACAATTTTGTAATTTGTACCAGGTTCGTTTCCTATATTACTAAGATCATTTACGTGCCACCACGAAACGTTTTTTCCAGTCGCACTCCAATCACCTGTTGTTTCAGCGCGTGACCAAGCGAACCAAGAACCGTTTGATCCGTTCTCTTTCGATACAACTTCGACTTGTGAACCATTAAAGGAAACGGTTTGGTTAAAGGTTTGCGCATTAACATCGATAGATCTAACGATTTCGTTTCCTTTGTAAAAGACAATTTTTTTAATTGTATTTCCGGAACCGACATTTTCGCTGATTGATGTCGTAGCGGTTGGACTTTTACCAAAGCTGAGCGCAGTTCGGTTTGGGTGAGGTTTAACGCCAGATTCACTATTATATACGATTTCTTTTTTGATCGGTTCGGCTTCAACTTTACCCTGTAACGGCAAAAAAACACCCAGTATACTGCTCGTTAGGAGCAGTATACTGAGTCCGACAAATTTTAAGCGTCGGCGGGGGCTATTCATTACTGGATACCCCGTAGTCGAAGAATTACGCTATCACTTGCAAGGGAACCACTTGTAGGAGTTTCAAGTCTCACAACAAGATCATTACCTTTTTGGACAGTTCCAGACTTTGGAATGATCATAGCGGGGAGATCTTCTAAATTGTTTTGATAAACCATCGCGCTGCCGTTGAGGGTACGTTTGTAGTAAAAGGCATTAAGATCGGGGCTGTTGAAGCCATCCACTCGGAATGTTACCCGTTTTCTATCCAGATATTTATTCGATGCTTTGTTGTAAACTTGTCCACCTTTGAAATACAGGATATAGCTATTTTTTTGATCTTTAACCATCAAATCAGTAATGCTCGGTCTATTATTTGACCATTTCAATTGATTGATATTGGGTAGTAGGGATCGATTAGGATCGTTCGGATCAGCAAGGTCAATAGCGACAAGAGCATCCAGCTTAGCTTGATAGAGCCCATCTTTCGATGTGAGCGTCATTTTACTTTCGTCCCACATTTCCTCGATTGACGTCTTACCGGCACGTTTTACATCGGATTCCGGAGTAACCCACATTTCAGGCATCACGGTAAAGATGTTCGTACCGTGCCAGAGGATTTCAGCACTGCCAACAGCATACTTATCAGCCTCGAGGTATGCGCCGGAGTTTTTCGAAAGAATGCGTTCGATAATGACAACCGCCTGTGCACGTGTGGTCAGTCCTTTTGGAGCGATTTGACCTTTACCGACGCCCTCGATCAGACCCGCTTTCGTAGCTAGATACATCCATTTGTCATCTTCGTTTGTTTTCTCACCGATCGCACGAGCTGCTACGCGAGCCATTTCGTCACGCGTCATTACTTTATTCCAAGCGCTATCATTGTTGGTGTAATCAGCAGAAGCGTAAAGACCCGCGTTGCTTGCAGCGTTAACGTACTGCACGTACCATTTACCGCTCGCTGGAGTAGTTTGGAGTTCCATAGCCGAAACGACCATTTTGACGAACTCAGCGCGTGTAACGCTAACATCCGGCTTGAATTTACCAGTTTCATAACCTTCGATATACCCTTTGGATACACCTTTCTCAATGGCGCTAGCGGCCCAGTGAGTCGCTTTAACATCGGAGAACTGGGTTGATGCTGCGGTAGCAGCCTGTACTTCGGAAGGGGCGCTGCTGATCATACCTACGGTAAGTGCTGCTGCCAGTGCAATTCCTGCGATTTTAGTCATTGTTTTTTTCATATTACTCGCTCCTTTTTATTAGGGATCTCATAATGGGAGAAATCCTACTTTTCTCTATTATTCGGTTGCACCCTTGGGGGCAACGAGGGGTGAACTCTTGTTATCGGCAAATTAACATGAAGAGAACATCACTCACTTATTCTTATATCGTCATCATAAGCTCTATTATTTGCCTCTATTTGGTAAGAGGAAAATAACCATACCTTGCCGCGTCTCTTTCGCTATCAAATCGTTCCTCTACGCGGCCCGGCAGCTTCGATGCGTCACGATCGTAATATTTGATCCCGGTTACCGGATCTGTCGCAGCATAAAGCGTTTTTTTCTTCTGCAGCCGGCCGCCGCCAAACGCGTAGTTGTTGTACGCCTGATCGCCGATGGGAATGCCTTGAACGAAGGCGACAATACCAATATCGTCGATTCCGTTATCCCATTCCTCCTGAGAGATTTGCGGCAGCGTGAAGATGTAATCGACCCCGTAGCGTGTGGCATATTGATTATGCCGATTGATCACATAGGCCAGATCATTTTGTATACCGTTGATAATCGTCTGGCGACGGACGTTATCAAATGTTTGAGGATCTTTCAGCAAGTTGATTTGTGTTTGGCCCACGACTTCGTGTCGTTTTCCTTGAATCCAGCGGTTCGAGCTCTTATCAAAGCTTTTTACGAAGTCGTCGAGAGAAAACTGTATGATGTTCCCTTGTGGATCGGAATATGAGTATGGTTTCTTTGGTGACCAAACCGGGCGAAGCTGAGTATCACCTTTGGTGTCGACGAATGACTCGGTCGAATAGACGTAATATCCATCATAATCGATCACCAGGATTGCTGGTATGTATCCGGCAAGATTTCCGACGGCCACTGCATCGCCGTTAATATCGAAATTTAGAGCCAGTGTGCGATAAAAGCTTTCGACTGCTCGTTCTTTGTTTGCTCTGAAAAACTTCTTCGAGCCATAACCCGGCTCATAATCCTGATCGACGGTATCGTTCATTACATTGGCGGCGTCCTGAACGGCTGTTTTCATCATCACGTCATATCGGTTAGTAAGTTGAATGGCTATCTCTAGATCATTCAATCGCATCGATGAAATTTGAAATAAAGGTAGAAAGATCATAACGAACACGAGTGCGAAGTTAATAATCTTCATTCAGAACCATCCCTTTATAGTTCATTAAGACGGTTGCAGCTTGCTCCGTGTTATCATTCATGAGAAAATCCCAGAGCTCCGTAGCTGCTGTCCGATTGGTATTGGTCAAATTGATACCGATATAGTCGCCCATCTGCATGATGTAGCGCCGTGACTTATCGTCAATCGGCATGGTGTTATTAGGAAACATGACGGGCATGATTTGATCGTTGTAATAGGCAGTATAGTAGGTTGTAAAATCGCCTTGAAATGTTGCTGGGTTAGCCGGATCACTGTAATTTGGACTTGTTAGTTTATGCAAATGCTCGAGCTTCACATCGTATTGATTACCGGTTGCCGCAAGCTGGGTGTTGAAATCGTCCCACATTTGCGGTGTGATATATCCTTTGGTTCGTGCGCTATCAATAAATTGAGTAGAGGCGCTTTGTACAATCGTATTGGCGATCTTATCCTGACTTCGAGCTTGCTCATAGAGCGGGTAAAAGTAGAGCAGAAGAACGGCCATTATGGCAGCGAATGCGCCGGTTACATATTTCATAAGGTCAAAGGCTCCTTTTTGATCCTAAAAGCTAGTAAAAGAAACGTTAAGTATAAAGCCTGACTCATCACGGCTGTAAGTTGCTTTATATTTCTGAGTTAAGTTAATGGCTACAGGGTTAAAAGATGTGTAATTATCAAGCCGGCTGTACAGTACGCCACCCACTTCAATATCCATATCTCGTTCTTCGGTTCGGATCAAATTGACGATCATCGCGCCGCTATAGACTTCTTCACCAGGTATAGCAAGCTGAGCTTTAACCTGTCTATCATTATCAGCGTTAAGTTTATACGCAAGTTCGGTACCATCGTTGATAGCCGTGACGGTATTTACGGCATATGTGCTAGCTCCGAGAAAGAGAAAAAAGAGAGCAGATAGGATCATGAAGCTGCGAATGTTTTTGCCCATTCGGACCTCCTCAAATGTTAGCTATACAAGAGAGTCGCCTCCCCGGTTATGTTCGGGGAAGCGACGGGTTAGGGGTATGTACTATTTAGTTTGAACAAATACAATACCACGAACCATATTATTGGCATCCCGTACTACTGAAGATTTAAATTTACCTGATGGATTGATGTAGTTGCTGTCGGCTTCATCCTGTGCAGGAAGTAAGTTTGTATTTTTTGCGGTTCCATCGATCTCACCTGTGGTTTGGTTAAACGTGTTCCCGTAATAGGTCAATCCGTTTTTACCTGTTTTAACATAGACACCGAATTGTGTTTCGTTGTTAAACTGACGAACAGCGTTCATAACTTGGCTGCCAGAGAGAGTAGTGTTTTCGTAGATGTTGTAACGCGTTTGAGAGAGCTGAGTTTGAATGCTAGAAAATTGCGTTTGACCTTCTTTAACGGCGTCGGTTGACGAAATGAAGAGGGCTACGACGATTGTAATAAAAGCGATTGTTAAAAATACAGCGGCTCCGAGTTTTAGTGCTGCAGTTGCATTACTTCCCATTAATGATAATCTCCTTTAGATATAAGTATGGTTTAAACTAAGTATTAAAAATTAGGGTTTTCTAGAGACGCATAAGCGTAGCAAGAAGGTCTTTCATTTGCCCAAACGATGTGTAAAGGAAAGGCACAACGATATATCCCCCAAGCATGAAATAGATCGGAATGAATCCAATATCTCTCCCCCAACTTGCTTTACTTTCAATTAAGCGGTTCATCGTTTCTTTCTTTTGTTCACGATAGTACTCTTGTTCACTTTCTAGATCTTCAAAGGCTTCTTGAATCGATATACGCTCTACGCTATTTTCCAGACGTTCCACGAGTCGTACAAACTCAGGGTATGGAGCGTCTTGTTTGAGTCTTTGAATGGCAAAGATAGCTCCACTGTCATAGTCGCTCATACACCGTTGTAATGCTGGTTTGAAGATTGTGCTAAATCGTTCCATCCATTGAAGAATCATTCGAACGTCAATACGGTCTAGTTGACTTAAAATGGAGATCAACATGCGAAATTGCTCAACTTCATTTTGCATGTCAATTCGGCGGAATTTTCGTTGGAATAGCATCATCCAAATGGGTGTGTAGTAAGCCAGAGTACCAAGTACTAAAGCGATGACAAGCTCATACCATTTAAAATACTCCGCATCCAGTTGCTCCACTTTGGCAACGATTCGGTTAACCGTTTGGTTGATTTCCGCGGCGCTCGTGATCTCGCCCTGTAGATCGACTTCTTGTCTGACGCGTTCTTTGAGCGCTGCATCGCCTCCTTTCAAGCTATCCATTACACGTCTATCAAATTCGGTTTGTGCCATAGCAGATGCTTGTTCTTCCGGCGTCATTTTTCCGGTCATCAGTCCGCCTTTGTTATACGTCGGCGCGTTCAGAATTTGATGCGTTGTATTCCAGTGCAGACCAATGGCTATAACAATCGTAATAAGTATGGTACTTAGCGCGAGCAACAAGCGCCGGAACGTTAGCCATTGAATTAGCAACGGTGAATTGGAGTCTTTGATAAGTTGTGTGGTTAGAAAATATTTTTTGGTGTGTGGACTTGGAATGAAGCGATCGACCACCAATTTGACGAACTTGTACTCATATATCTTTTTCTCCCATCGTTTACGAGAGGGTTTTGGGATATATTTTGATTCTTCCGTTTCGGCCAGTTTGCGTTCTAAGAGGTAGGCAATAAGGGACACGGCAAACATGGTGAGCTGGATAATATACCCGATACGGCTGCTATAAAAGGAGCTCATGCTCGGAAAATAGGTTTCTGCCCACGTTTGAATAGGAAAGGAGAGCAGGATTGGCGCCAAGGCGATAATAGTTAAACTATTGAGCAGATAGCTAAGGCGTTCCTGCCGAAGAATATCATAGTTGATGTCTTGCACGAATTTTCGGATGGCTCCTAGATAAAGGGAACCTTTGTCTGTGGTCTTATCTCCGAATTCTCCAATCATATGTGCGATACCCGTAAAGACTTTCAAATACCGGTTCGGTGCGACTTCATAGTATCCGTTTAGGGCCCGCTCCGGGTTCCTGGCGGTAAGCACACGATGTATCCGTTCCCCGTGTAGTTTCATATCATGAGAGGCAACCTGAGCTGCCTGATACACTGAATCATCAATCATCTTCGTTGACTGATATTGGGCACGGTTGTCTTCCAGAAAGTCACGAAAATTACGTAGCAGTTGCCTTTCGATTTTATGTACAAACACATCGATCAGCATTCCATTTAAGACGATACAGCCGATAATACCGAGCATGATGATGAGTAAGCTTTTTCCGAACAAGGCTAAGGCCAGGACCAGGAAAAACATAATCAGCAGCGTAATGTAAGTGATGCGCATGGTTTCTTTTCGGAGTGTGAATTCGTTGTATGGATTCACAACAGCAAGTCTTTGCCGAATGCGTCGCACTTGTGTACCGAAAAATGGAATACGAGAAGAATGGACATAGGACTTTTGATAAAACTCAACGAGTTTCGGATGGTCTTTACGGTTACCTCTTCTTTTTTGAGCCATCCATTCCCCAGCATTTATTCGTTCGAACTGGGTTCTTGTTTTCCGTTTATTCAGATACAAAATCAGCATAATGATTCCGAAAATAAGGAGATACGCAACGACAGAGAGCCAGAGGATTGTAGTTATCTTCATGCGGCTTCTGGCCCCCAATACTTATCGAGGAAAGCAAGGAACGCTTTGGCATCTTCTTTTGTCATTTTACTAGCCATAAATTCGACTTTCTTTGCTGTCGGACGGTTGACCGGAACGTAGCCGCCGTTTTTATATTCGATGATGTTGTTTGCTTTCCATGGCTTGCTGGTCTGTGTCTCATAGTAATATAGCTGTCCAAGCGCAATAGCTTTGTGATGATCGATTTTATTTTCTTTCAAGTCATCAGCTATTTTTGAGAATCGGATACTATCTTGCTCGAGAAGAACACACTCTGTGATCCGTTCAATGTATCGCGTACCATTTTGCTCTTTCTCCAAATGCACATCAAAGTTAATCACTTTAGCAACTTGTTCTTCTGCGCTTCGTTCGTCACTGAACGTTCCAGTTTTAAGCAGGGAGTTCCGCAGTGATTCAATTAAATCTCTGATGGTTTTGGCGTGATGACTGAAGATGGTAAATCTACTGGCGACTTGAGCCATTTGAATGATCCAAGCAGCAACAGCATCGGTTGCAACCTCTCCGGCAATACTCACGGAACCATCTGTTTTTTTGGAAACGTCCATACCCTCTTGGCCTGTAATCTTATCGGTTTCTCGGAAAGTGAGTATATTTCGTAAGGGATATAACCGGCGAAGATGAAGCTCAAAGGCCATTTCTTGAATCCGCAAAGGGAACATGCCATAAATGGATTTGACGAGCGCCATCATTAAAGTTGTTTTACCTGAGCCCTGTTCGCCAGTCACTGCGGTAATCTGCTCACCCTTCATCAAGAAGTCAAGATATTGCATCACGATATGGGCGTTTTTTACACGATCTGCAGCAAGTAGACGGTCGATTTTTAGATTCGGTAAGTCAAACTTCCGGATAAAGAAGGCCCAGCTTTCGGCAAATGGAGGACGAACGACAACAACGCGTGATCCGTCATGCATATCATTAACGATAAATGCCTTTGCTTCAGAGAGTTGTCCAGGATTACCGTGTTTGTACACGTTTTGACAAACACGTCGGAGTTCTAATTCAGAACCGAAGCTCAAGAAGGAAAGGTGGACTGATTTACCTCGATAGAACATCCAAATGCTTTCATAAGCTAACGGTACTCTTTCATGCATACTGTTCATCATGTCAATTTCGTGTTCAACGGAATTCATATTGACCGGAATACCGGAAACACCGCCGGAAACACCGTCAATGGTCTGATCTCGAATCTCATCAATTGGACCAAAGCCTTTGTATCGCTGATACACGCGCTGGACAATAATATGGAATTTGTCTTCAAACGAGAGTTGAGGGTTTTCTTGAAGATAAATTTCTTGAATCTCCTCACCCGTGATGATATAGGACGGCGTTTGTCCGTTCTCAATGACTCGCTTGAGTCGCGCGAGATCATACGTTTCAATTAGCTTGCTGAGTCCGTTAATGCCATGTTCTTGTTTATACTGATAGAGCAAAATTTCAAATTTGTCTTGATCGGTTAGTAAATGCTCGTCGTGGAAGGGCAAAATCTGATTGATATTTCGTTCAGTAATGCCATAGTTTCGAGACAGGATGTCATGTATGAATTCTTTCACATAATTCTTGTCTTCGATGCTGCCAGAGTTACATTTATTTAATGATGTATTAAGCACAGCAAGGTCTTCTTTACGACGTTCGTATTCTTCTAGCGAGAGTCCGAGATCCAGTAAGTTTGTGTTCACATAGTCATTGGTCACTTCGGTTACGAATTCGGTTATCGACTCAATATTCAAGTGATCAGCATCAGCATCCTGGTCTCCGACTTCGGCGTTTGGACTCTTACGTAAGAATAAAAACAAACCCACAACAAGCCCTGTGACGATGACAGTGATAATAAGCAAGTTCAGCCAAGGCATCAGGAAGCCCCTCTTTCTTCAGCGTCGATTCGTTTTGTTCTGGAATCAATGCCGATTTCATCGAGCAACTGCTTTGCTGCCCGCTGCACCTCAGATACAAAATCGTAATTGGGGTGTCGGCGTTCGGCTGCTTTGTTCGCTTTATAAAAACCTTTCGTATCACCTTCATTAAACGCGTCTTTAAAGTTGGTGTTATAAGGAACGATTAAGCCTTTAGAACTTTTATATTTTCGCGTTACGTTAGCAGCTTTGTATTTGGAGTGGGGATCGTGCTGGGTGAATAGAAGCACGGTCTTTTTGCCTCTCAGTGTACTTGGCCAATTTTTTTGATTGAAGTAAGCATCAAGCGAGCGCCTCGATTGCGGTAAGCAGACGACCACAATATCCGATGAAGCAATCAATTTCCTGCTTAGCTCACTATCATCTCCAGCAGGGAGGTCGAGCAGGATCACGTTATAATATTTTCTTGCTTGATCGAAAATCGAGCGAATCAAATCGGATGCTGCTTCAAATTTAGCGGTGTCTTTTTGATCTGAACTGCTAAGCAGATCAAGTCTATCTTTTTCGATAATTTGAGCATTGTTTTTAACAGTTCCGCCTTCGAGCTTACCGCTTCTTGCGATTCGGAGCACGGCGTCAAGTCCGGTTCCGGATACATTACGAGCTCCCGTTACTTGACTTAGAGTCCGGCTAAAGTTATTCATCGAGCGAGAGAAGCTTTGTTCGAGTGATGAATCACGATTTTTAGTCTGTGCAATTAAACACCGAATGTGATATTCACTGCCCATAACAGCTGCAAGGGCGGCCATACTACTGGTCTGGCCGCTGCCGTTAAACGGACTCCAGAATGCGATTTGTCCCAATGTTACTTCCTCCTTTCTGCCTGCTTATAAAGCTGGGCTGCGGTTTTAGCACTGATCCCATCGACGAGTTGAACAAGATCCGTTATCACATTTCGCATATCCGACGTTAACCGCTTCATATGAAGCTTGCCTGTATATTGATTGTTAATTTTCTGCATGCGATCCCGTTCATCCGCGCTGTATACAATGCTTTCTTCCCACATAACGGGGTAGCCAGCAAAGCGCTCATCAATATAAGCTTCACCTGGCTGCAGCGCATCTTCGATGAGCAATTTGTAAAAGGGAAGGGCATCTGGCGTTGCTAGATGCTTCGTAAAAGCTTCAATTAGATGCTCACCGCGAACAATCGATGTTTTATCCATACTCGTAACAAAGAAAAATCGATGCGTTGACCGGTAGATGGGCAAGCGCTTGGGATCGTCGATGTCGTAAATCACATGATCATACGCACCAAGTCGTTGCTGTTGTAATTCATCCTCGTTACCTGTAAAAACATCGAAGCCGTCATATGTGACGATACCCGGCTCGTCGTCGATTCTAGGGACTACATATTGATAATTTTGGTTCTTCGTAGCGTCCACGAGAAGAACACGGCGGGTTATCGACAGTACTTTTGCCAAATAAAACAGCAAGTCACTTTTCTCGTAATCGCCGATAAAATACGCTTTTTTCACCGTATCACCTCACGATCTTCACTTATGGAGTAGTAGTGCTTCCGTCATCTACGTACTGTTGATCAGGCGTTTGACCTTCCGTAAGCGGATTAGTTTGCGTATCCGGATTAATGGTAGATGCGTTTTGCTTGTTGTTGAGATACTTCTGAATTTGTTCTGGTGTCAACTCGTTCAAGTTGTTTTCAAGTTTCTGACGAAGCTTACGTTCTAATGCTGTGGTTGCCTTTTGAACGATGTTTGGATCGCTTTCGATTAGATCTAGAACTGCTTGGTTTGCTGGATATGTAACCTTGGCTGCTTGTTGAAGACCCGGTTCGACGTAACTCAGTGAGTAGATTGAGGCATCGTTCATCCATGCATCAACGATAGCTGAGGACATTCTAAGAATTTCTTCTTCCGTCATTGTGTGCCAAACGGTTCCGTTGTTCAGATCCTCAACTTGTTTCTTGGAAAGAACAATAAAATCTTCCCCGCTCGGGAATTTGACCCGGACGTCAACAAAATCGTCTTTCTGAAGCTTGGTCGGCAATTCAATTAAGCGGAATTCCTGGTTCCGCAAGTCTTGTGGTGTGATCCCGTCTTCATAAAACATCTCTTTGGTGATAGGGGTGCCGGCTGTAAGGGTGATCTTGATGACTTTACCGATTGCACTCTCGTCGACAACTGCATCAACAGGAACTCGGCTTGCATCGATCGATACGTTTTGAAGATCTTCAGCTCTGATTTTTGTATTGGCTTGGACGTCGTTGGCCAATCCGTAGACAATAGCTTGACTACTGGAAAGTTGAGCAATTTGAGCTTCGTATTGAGCTGTTTCTTGTGCATGTTGCTGATTCTGGTGATACACGTAGAATCCGCCGAATCCCGCTAAAGGGACAAAAATAATAGCCGCCCCAATGATGGCAGGGACGAGCTGTTTGTTCTTACGCAAGCGAATTTTCGCCATTTGCTTTCTCCCTTCAATCGTGTATGGTTATTTCCACGATCTTATGATTCTTAAGTCGTAGTCCGATAAACATAAGGGTTCTGCGACCAATTTTTTGGTTCAATATTTCTTTGATTTATACTTTAAATTATTTAAACTCCCCTCTACACACAATGATTTTTAACTTTTATTAGTTTATATCAATTCATCAACTTAGTAAATGAGGGTTTGTTGCACAATGTTACATTTCTCAGGTTTTGGGTGATTAAGTTGTTAAACAAAAAGCACCTAACGCCAAAGAAAAAGATTTAGGTGATTCAAAAGTCTCATTTACCAACTACACACCTATATAGTGATAGTTGGTGGAGAGGGGGAACCCATCTTCGAAATATAAAAAATAAACGCCTCTCCATTAGTTGGAGAGGCGTTTTCTAAGTAAGAAGCAGCTTATTTATGAGCTGCTTCTTTTTGTTTACTGATCAAAATGGTTTTAAAGAAGACGGAATACAAACCTCGGATGCAATTTTCCTAAAAATGGCCTAAAAGAGCGAAGGGCGCTCTAATTTGAGCGCCCTTCGCTGTGTGAGAATAACGATTGTTATAAACTATTTTATTGCTCTTTTAATGGAAACTACACGAAGTGAGGGTTGACCATCAATATGTTTGGTTCCATAGCGAGGAGGTGTCTTACCTTCCTCGAGAATTGTCCGTGGACACCACGTTTTAAGCTCGGTTTCTCGTCTTTTGGATATTCCAAGATGTACAATTGCGTTATCAAAACTGCCGTATATAAGCAGTTCCGCCCCTAATTTATTAAATTTAATCATTGATGTATCGGATGTAAGGATGCGAGGAAGAGCAAGGAAATAAATCCATTTCCCTTTCAAACTATTAAAATTCGGTTTACCTGCGCGAGACCTCATATGTTCTCGATTAATAGTTCCGTTTTTAATGTTTTTCCACCCTTCAAGACCTCGATATTGAGCAAGATTACCTACTTTTCCTTCGACCATTTTTTCTAATCCTAATAGATGGCTGAAGTTATCTTTTTCAAAATGCAGCTTAACTGGATCATGATTCTCCAGTTCATATGTAAACATATAAGGGAGGAGATGCTGCTCATAAAGCTGCTGAAGAACTTGTAAGCTAATGTCTGCAATGACTGGTTTAGTCATTCGAGTAACTAATTCTTCCATCGTTAGTGTCATAGAATCATTGTCTCCTTGCACAAAAAAAGGCTCTGATGTGGAAACATCAGAGCCATCTTATTAAGATCATGGGTAGCAAAAGGTCGGTAAACACGGAGATTATGGTCCCCCCGGCGGGGAACACCACGCTACCCTGTGGTGCGAATCGTCGTTGACGATTCCATTATTATAATATTCCCTAAATGCTAAAATTATATCATGAGACAACTAAAAGGTCGGTAAACACGGAGATTATGGTCCCTCCGGCAGGGAACACCATGTTGCCTATGGTGCGAGCTTTCGCTCCACATCTTCTTTTTTATCTTACTTATATAGTATACATGATGTTGTTTGTTTGTTCAATTAAAAGTATACCTAAGGGATCGCATGCATTTCTGCAACGATTCGCTATTATCCTTAAGGGTTTAGCCTAAAGAGACATTCAGGTTGAATTCAAGGATTTTTCGTTTGTGAGCTAAAGACGAGAGCTGCTTTCACCGCTAAGCGATACGCCGGGTCTACATGCCATAATTCTGTTGAGAGACAGAATTATGCCGAATGCTTAAAGGTTCTCAGGCTTTAAGGTATTCGAACCGCACTTACCGACGCAACGGGATTCGAACCCGTGGCTGCTCCCCGCTTTAACTCACAAACGCTCTTGGTTCACCATCACACGTCAAATTGGCGACCATGTGTCGCGTGGATTATATTTTCTCAATGATTTTCTCAATGTAATCATGTTAGACAAGTCGACGCGGCTCTCCATTGAACCATAATAACAAAGGAGCCTTTCGCATGATTGAATGATTCCCCTTAACTTATTTTGCAATACGAATAAGTTTTTGAAAAAATCGAGTCATCCGACGATAATCAGGGATGACTCGATCTACTACATTAAGGTTTACTTGCCTTCGGTCACGTAATAACGTTCTTCTGCTTGGACACGGTTAATGCGTAAGTGTTTGCAGATCGCTTTGTATCCTGCTGTGAAGATGTTTACGGAACTTTCCTCCGTGTGTTCAAACTGAAGCACCACATTATCAGTGATACTGCTTCGAACCTCTACGATTTTCTTCTTTGTCATTAAAATCCACTCCTTGTATAAAATTTGGTCTGAGATCGAATTGATTTTGTCTCAATCCTTCACTTGTTTTACCGGCGGCGATCAAGCCGCTTTTTTTGGTTTCTCATTTGACACAATCAATAGCCCGACTGCGTCTTGTGGCAAGCGGTCACTCGGTCTTTATATCTTTTGAATTGAGAAGAGAATAAATTTCTTTGATATGTATGACAAAAGTTAACAAAAACCTTGTACACAAAGTGTTTTGGAGTATATAATTGTACATACATCAACGAAATATAGAATTAAAATTGATGATTTATGGACAACGAGAGGTGTAGGTATGAGTGAAGATCAGGGGAAGATCCAGGATGTACATATAGCGACCAGCAAGAAAGAGAAGCACACCAGTCCAGTGAAGGAAACAAAAACAGCGAGACAATCGATGCGTCTTCTGGAAGAAGACAAAGCGTTTATCGAGTATTGGACGAAGATGTTTAAGTTTGATTCAACTACAGATTTCATGATAAGAGCAGCGCAACATTATGTTGCTTGGAGGAATCAGGACTACGATTTGCCGACAGCGGAAATGCAGCGGCTTAATCAATTGATTGATGCGATGGAAAATATGGTTTCGAGTAACGAGAGGTTGGCAAATACCGTGACAAACGGATTTGATGCGATGATAGGCATCATGCGTGGAGACAATTATCTCATTGAACCAGAGAACGGGGATCTCGTAGACGAAAGGGGGTAGCTTGCAACATGTCAGAGTTTGACTTTGATTTTAGTCGTGAACTCCAAAATATGCGGGGTTCGGGGAACTCGCCGGCACCGAAAAAACCAAAAGAACCACCAGTGAATGTACTAAAGCCGCATGTAGAGCCTCAGAAAGGTCAGGTTCAAGGGAATAGCGGCTCAGCAGCTGCATCACCGTTGCCAAGTGCACCTCCAGTGCAGGCTCCGGCACCAGAGCCAATAACTGAGAAGCCGGTTCCATCTGAACATGCGACAACCCCGGTGCCACTTTCTGACGGACCTGAAATAGAGATGAAGCAGGCTCACAACGAAAATCAGAGTGGAAGTGATGGATCGGTTCAGAAAACGAATGGGCATCCGATCAAGTGGAAGCAGTTTAAAACGTTACCTGGTGTGTTTGAACATGTTGGGGGAGATCGTCCTGTAGTGCTTAATGACAACATTAAAAGGCTACAGGTTTCGGGCGTGCCGGAACCCATGGTCACGATCATACAAGAATTGCTCAAAAAGCGGCATCTTGGAGCTGTGATTGATTTCCCCTGGGGAACGTATGAGATTGAAGCGACGAACAAGGTATTCACGACCAAAACGTCATTTTTCCGGTATTTGCTGTTTGATTCGCTCCGGGATGAAGCTGGTACGCATGTTCAGTATGCGTTTCAATGGTTTGCTCTGCAGTATCCGTCTTCATTTTTATCGGATTTCAAACCGAAACGTGATATGAACCCTAGCAGTGATGAGCTTGATGTCTATGCCCTCTTAGCCGTGGCACATTCTGCTGAACCAGAGCGTGCTGCCTTAGCAGAGAACAAAGGGGGCTTTGATCGTGAAGCGATGGATCGGCTCGCAATGCTGAATGCGAATGTGGATCGTGTGCTCACCAAGCTGACAGCGCAGGAACAGAAAATGCAAGAAAATTCAGAACGAAGTGATATTGTTCAAACCATTATGCTACTCGAACGGATGGGGATGCTTGACGGGTCACTCCCTCGTGGCATCGGTGAGTTTATTCGAATGCTGGAAGTAAACCGGGATGTGATCGGACAAACGACCGGTGCCGTCGATAAACATATGGAAGCAGAGCAGGAACGAAAAAAGACGTTGCTTCGAGATGAACGGATGCGGCAGTATCACAACAGTAGACGCGGCTGAACTTGTTAAGGAAGGAATGGACAATGAATGACGTATTTATTACTTGCGGAAAAACCAAGTGCGGCTAAGAACTTTGCAAAAGCGTTCGGTGGAATGAGTGGTACGTTTAACGGTAAGCCGTATAAAGTACAAACGCTTTATGGTCACATGTTAGAATTCGTTGAACCTCATGAAATGGTAAATGGGGACGATGCAAAAGAACGATTCCGACAATGGACTCCGGAAACGATGCCTTGGGACCCCTCGGAGCTGACGTGGAAGAAGCAAGCACAGGTGACGACGGACGCCAAAGGGAAAAAGTCGTCTAAAGCCAAAGCGATCGCCGATGTAGCAGCTGCAGCAAAGGGCGTGAGTGCGATTGTCATTGCGACAGATAAAGATCCCTCCGGGGAAGGACAGCTTATCGGATGGGAAGTCATTCAGGCGATACGATGGAAAGGACCGGTAAAGCGCCTATATTTTATCGATGAATCTGAAAAAGAACTACAAAAGGGCTTCACGAACATTCAGGACTTGCCTTCATATAATCAAGATGGTGAGTATGTGAAGGCCGATGTACGGAGTAGGTGGGACTATTTGAGCCTGCAGCTTACACGACTTTCCACACATGCGGCCCGAACTCAAGGTTACCATGTTGTCGTCCGGCAGGGCCGCTTGAAATCCGTTATGACTAAACTTGTTGCCGACCAGATTGCGCTAGTTCAAGCATATAAGAAGAAGCCATTCTATGAAGTTAAATATAGAGACAACAATGAGAACGTTTTTTCTCGGACGTTCGACGAAGATCGTGATCAGTTCCGTTTTGAAAAGAAGGCAGATGCGGAAGCGGATGCAAAGAAATATGGCCCATCAAAGGTCGTGCAAGATAGCGTGACCCGCAAGGAAACGCCTCCAGGCAAATTGCTTGACCTCGGGGGACTGGCATCGATTCTCGGTGCACAGGGTTTCAAGCCGAAGGAAGTGCTTGCGACGTATCAGAAAATGTACGAAGCGAAGATTGTCAGTTATCCGCGTACGGAAGACAAGTTTATCTCTACAGAGCAGTTTAAAGAGATGTTACCACTAGTGTCTAAAATTGCAGCTGTTGTTGGGGCTGATGCTAAGCTTCTGACACATCGCAGCATCCGTAAGACGCATGTGAAAGATGGTGGGGCCCACGGAGCGAACCGTCCAGGGCTAACCGTTCCTAAATCGCTTGCAGATCTAAAAGCTTTTGGGCCGAGTGCTATGGTGATCTATGAAACGTTAGCAAAGAACTTTCTTGCGATGTTCGGTGAGAATTACATATACGATTCAATTAAGGGTCACATTGAAAAGTATCCAGAGTTCACAGCGACAATTAGTGTTCCTGTTTCTCTTGGATTCAAGGCCATCTTCGATGCAGATAAAGAAACGGCAGATGATGAGCAAATTGGCGATCAATTGAGCAAGGGACTTGGCCAATCTGCAGATCGGTTTGTTTTTGAAGGTGTAAATAAGAAACCGCCGCATCCTACGCACAAGTGGCTAGAGAAGCAGCTGAGCAGATACGAAGTCGGCACGGGTGCAACGCGTGTAAGTACCCTTTCTGAAGTAACGACGGGCAAGACGGCTCTTCTTACCGATACGCGAGGTAAACTTGACCTGACGACAATTGGTCAAATTGCCGCAGTTATGCTGGATGGTTCCATGATTGGAGATCCGGCAATTACGGAAAAGTTATTCAACGCGATGAAAGCTGCTGGCCAGTTCAAAATGAAACCAGAAGCGGTGCTACATTCGGCTACTCAGGTAATTACGCACGATAAAGAAGTCTTTTACCGGAATGCGCATAGACTTCATAGTGAAATAGGGGCGCCTGACCCTATCGTCCAGAAGGAGAAAGTGGAAGGTGTTTACGTTCCGATGGGCGAAAAAGTGATTTTCAACCGAGAGTGGAATGGATATGTGTTTTCTGATCTGGAAGTCCAAAAGCTTCTACGGGGTGAAATAATTACAATTGAAGGGAAGCATCCGACCTCGGGGAAACCATATCGGACCGAAGGTAAGCTTGGACAAGATAAGTACAAAGGAAACAAATTTTGGGGATTCAAGAGAATTGAAGCGGAAGCGTATACGGCCCAAACGGCTCCGTTCCCACTTGAATGGTCGGGGTATACATTCAAGGCAGACGATCAACTCCGTTTACGGGCTGGAGAGAAGATTAAGATTAAAGCAATCAGTAAAGCGAAAAAGCCTTTTGAGGCGGAGGTAACGTTTGGAGTGGAAACATTCAAGGGTGTAACGTCTTGGAAAATCAAGCCACACTTTAAAGAGGGACCGAAGATTGCAGCGCCGAAGGGAATACAAAAATCGCGGCCAAAATCATAAGAGCACTGCTAAGTAGATAACAAAAACGACCTACTCGATTGATTTGGGTAAGGTCGTTTTTGTGCTTTATATCTTATTCATCCGTCTGCCGGACATAACCCAACGATCGGAGGAGAGGAGGCGAACTTGCTCTTTAAATAGACATGGATTCATCGGTGTAGGGTCCTTAACTTCGATTCCAAAAATGGTGAACCAACGTTGATAAGTACGGTACAGCAGTTCTAGAGGGATCATATCCCAATTGTATATTTCCTCAAAGTTACTCCAAAAATCCGAGAGGGTGTCTTTGTTATTCCCGTTTCGATAGGGGGTGGGTAGTATCATTTCTGGCGCGTGAATTCGTATGTATCGAAATACTTTTGAGTCGTCTGGTGTTCTATGATTTGGCGTGATTAGGAGCGTAGCCTGATGGATGAATTGTTTGTCTGTTAGGTATTCACCGATTCGTTTTGAAGTCGTCTCCCAGATGCCTTCCTGTCCTTCGATACGAATGCCAAGAGCATCCTGTTCGGATGGCATGACCATCCGTTTGAATGAGAACAAGTGCATAAGTGTTGCAGCAATTTCATCAAAGGAAAGCTTTGTTGGAGGATATCCTCGGCGGTGTATAGGATCAAGATATTTACGATTTTTTAATTTTGCATCGAGCAGGGAGGGACCCCATTCGCTCAAGAACGAATTTGTTACGAGTTGAGGCTTGGGATACTGCTCGAAGAATTCATGCAGCCAGGATGGTATGCCAGGTGTGCTTGGCGCTTCAATCATGGTGTTCATGTTGATTCCTCCTTTGATATAAATGCGTAGGTAACAAACGATGTATGTTAAGTATCTAGCATTTCTTGTTATGTAGGATTGGCCCGACTATTATATCATAAAATATAGTTCAAATGAATTATAAATATAAATCAAAAGACTGTATACACAAATGATTTAAGTAAAATAGTAATAGTTTTATATGTTTTTAATGAAAGGTTTGTTTTCTTTATTGAATGCTGATGCGATCACTAAGAGTTCACTGAATGAGGGGTGTACATAAGTAGATCAACTCCAAATAGTTATATGAACTGCCGTTAAGTTAACCCTGGAGTTGATGATCCTGTCATGAATAGATGATGACTTTCTTTAATTGTTGTTCTCAAGGATGGGGTATTACGGTTTGAAAGATTTAGGAGTTGAAATCGATCGCGAATCTCAACAAAAAACTTAATTTTATGAACAAATTTCATTCCTTGGTTGTTGTCAACTTCATATGTGGAACATAAACGATATCTTAGTGCAAATTGTTTAAATTCATCTTTGAAATGAACTCAATAATATTGATTACTCAGTGTTTTTATATGATATAATCAATATTATGATCGAAGTAGGGGTGTTGAATAACTTTGATTTTTCCTTGATAATTTCATAGAAAAGAGGGGGCTGCTGTGGCAAAAAAAAGCTTCAAAATCCCGACGACGTTAGATGCTACATACTTTGATATGGAGTTCAATCTGCAATCGAAAAATGGGGTCGGTATCAATAAACCAGTATCCGCTAAAATTATTCTATCCGTCTTGCTTTCTGGGTTTGGCTGGTTCTATTTAGTCGCTCAAACATTCATCGGTAGAGGTGGAATCCCTGTAATTCTTGGCTTCACGATCTCGTGGGCAATTTTGTCGTTTTTGCTGATTAAAGCAGACAAGACGAATCGAATGGGCATAGAATTGATTTTTTCAATGCTTAACTACCTGCCTAAAAGTGGTCGATATGTTCCAGTACGTATGAGTGACTCCGTGTATAAGCTACAAGAACTACTTAATATCAATGATGTCGATCCCGAAGATGGGTTGATCCATTATAAGGATGGACAGATTGGTCACGTTTATCACATTGTGGGTTCTGCTTCTGCTTTGATGTTTGAACAGGACACGCAGAGAGTCTTAGACAAAGTGGACAGTTTTTACCGAAAGTTAACGGTGGGTGTTGAAGTGATTTATGACACCGTAAAAGAAGGGCATGTGGTTGATGAACAGTTAGAAGCGGTAGAGGAGCTTAGAGCAAATTTGAAGATCAAATCCAAGGGGCTCATGGCCCTGCTTAATGAGCAACGTGACATTTTGAAGTATGCGATTAATGACCAGCAAGGTTTAACGTCGCTTCATCAATATTTGATCGTTCGTGCACCGAATGAAGCTGCTCTAACGGAGTTCGAAAACTTGCTAATCGGTGATGTAGAAAACGATGGGTTAATGTTCCGGCTCGCGAAGACGCTTAGTTATGAAGAAGTGGAACGTTATTTCGGTTCAATTATAAAAGCAAATCATTCGTAGGTAGCGGAAAACCGGATGAAAGGAGGAAGCTCGTTGAGTAATGCGCCAGCACGGGGATTAAGCAGTGTCATGAAGAAAAAGAAAAGACAAGAAGGCGAACAGAAAAATAAAAAAACTATTAGTTCAATGATTCGTGATTTTCCGTTTTTTAAAGCAATCAAGCCAAAAGCGAAGTTTGTGTTTAAATCGGATTATTTTCAAATTGATAATTCGTATGCCACGATATTGACGATTTTACATCAAAGCGGTGCAGATGATGCGCTTAATTATTATTGGGGTATCCATCTCATTCCGCGAAATCTCGATAATGACGTCAGTGTCCGGCGGTTTGAACACGTTGGACGTATGAGTGAATCGTGGATCGGCCAACATCAAGGTCGTGCTGAAGGGTTCCTCAATAACCAAGCGGGTGAAACCCAAAAAAATGGGTCGTTTACATCTAAACAAAAGCTGAGTAAAAAGCAGCAGCAGCTCGTTGAGGTAGCGACAGATTTAATGAATGGGTCGAGTTATCTACGGGTGGCATTTCGATTAATGATCAAGGCGCCGACCCTGGAAAAGCTTGATGATGCAGTCAATAAAATCAATCGACAGTATAAAGACCGATTTGAGACGGTCTCAGCAGCGCCATATACCGGTGAACAAAAGCGTGAGTTATCAAACCTGTTTGGAAAAGTAGAGAACAAAATGGGTCGAAATTTTATGTTCACCTCTCGTGAGTTTGCTGGCAGTTATAGTTTAGTCACGCGTGGAATTGAAGATCCGGATGGCGAATATGTCGGGCAAATGGAAGGTGACGTAAATAACTCGGCCGTTATTCTGAACGTGGACAGATATGATTCTCACGTGGTCATTGCTGGAAGGGGAGAGGCCAAGACGCTTTCCGATTGGCCTTTTGAGGGGCAAAAAGGCGTCGATGTGTGGGGAGCAAAACTGGGTATGAGTGCTTTGGTCCGAAATCGACGAGTTGTTCATTTAGTGTTGAACGGAGCAAAGGTTTCAGCCATCGGCCGAGATCTATCAGATATCACTTCAAATGTCGACATGACACGAGGGGATATTAACCCCTTTGAATTGTTTGGACCTGTTGAAGATGAACCAACGATATTTGCGGCGCATCTCTTGAAATTAAAATTAATGATTCAGATGCTACAGAAAATGCCTGAAGATCAAGTGGGCCGTATAGAAGGTCAATTAGATGAAGCGTTGACCCAATTTTACGTCGATAAACGGATGTGGCATAGAAATGCGATGGAAAACCGGGATAAGCTACGATTGGTTGGGATACCCCACCAAGAAGTTCCGAGACTCCCTGAATTTTTAGCGTATTTGAACTCTGGTTATCAAGGTCAGGTATATGCCGATAAGAATGATCCGGCTGTATTGAATGCGTATGGAACGCTCACAACGGCATTTAAAGGCATGCTCGATACGAATGGTGATTTGTTTAATACGACGACATCAAAGGTGATCGACAGGGCTGCTGTCTCCAGCCGAGTGGTTTATGATTTTAGTTCTCTGCTGAGACGAGGACGTGGAGTCATGATGGCCCAATTCGTAAACGCGCTAGGTTATTCGGTAGGGAATCTTTCTACGGGAGATGTCGTTCTACTACATGGTGTCGATCAATTGGACGAAAGTGTCAAGGATTACGTCAGTGAACAATTCAGGCAACTCCATGATAATGGTGTTCGGGTTGTCTACATCTATGCATCAATTGATCGTATGATTCAAGATCGAGCATTCAATCAGTTTGATAGTGCAGATTACACTCTTCTTGGTGGCATGTCGAAGTCCACGATAGTTGATTATGAAGAAGCTATGAAACATGAAGTGCCAAGTGACCTCAAGGTGCTTTTGGAACACAAGGAGCGAACTCGATATTATTTACGCCGGGGATTCGATAACATTGTGTTCGCCAATGATATTCAAATGGGTTTTGAACAATAAAAGTTAGATTCTTAGATGTAAAAGAACGTGTAGCAATTTAGCATGCGATTGCTCCATATATCGAGAAAGAAAGGGGGCAAGGAGATTGAGAGGTATGCGATTGAGATTTTTAGGGCGAACGACCGGACGTGTAGCGCTCTTAGGCGTCATGAGTCTTTTGCTAGCTCTTTCGATTATCATTCCGGTAAGCAACGTGCTTGCCGCAAATGATGGAGTGTCCGATTTATCGCTGTACCAGCGAGGTAGTGAGCTAACGCGTGAATTTGCGACGGCGCTTGCGCCGGGATCTGAAACCAAGCACATGTATATGCTTGAAGCCAACGGAACCACGGACCTGTTACCAGCAGGTAATGCTGGGGGATTGCTCGGTTACGCTGAGATTCTATCAGATGATACAGGAATAAAAGGCTGGCTGATGAGTACGTTTACTGCAGCTTCAGCAACGATTACATACGATCAGTTGATGAACGTCGTGAATAACGGCGGAGACACGATTTATCATGCAGGGTTAAATAATCCATTCTTTCAGTACGCGGGTTATGGGGAAGTGCTAACGGAAATGGGTTTAATTACGACAGTCCGACCAGGGCTTGCATCGATGGGCCGATTACTGGCATCGGGAATTATGCTGTTCGTGTATCTTCTGGCGAATGCCGCACCATTTTTATTCCGCGCCGCGCTCATGCTGTTAAGTGCATTAAATCCATTTAAGCTTTTTGAAACGGCAATCAATGGGACGGCGAGTGCAGATCTAGGTATTCTGTCAGGTGCTGCGGAATACGTCGGATCAATATACACAACGGTTCAAGATTTTTCGATTATGATATTGTTTCCAATGCTTTTGATTCTAACGGCCTTTAGTGTATTGGTCTTTAACCAAAAGGGTTCAGTGTTGAAAAAGTTCGGCCGTTATGGTGTCCGTATATTTATGCTTTTTGCAGGCCTTCCGCTGATCGGTGCCAGTTATACGGGTGTCGTCGAAGATTTGAACAATAAAGTCGCGGTCGGTTCTGAATATGCAGATTATCTAGTGTTGTCCTCCTATGTTGATTTCGAAAACTGGGTGAAGTACTCCCGTTTGGCACCCCCAGAAGGAAGTGGGATTCACAATCCCCGCTACGAAGAAGATGAGCGGAGAACGTTGAGCAACCGGAAGCTTATTTTGGAGATCAATGGAACGAGGGCGGCCAATACAAGAGCTGAAGAACTGAAAAATCGGTATTCAGGTACATCCAATATCAGTGAAATTTTTAAAGAAGGCGGCGCTCAAACGGACGTAGATACGCCTACATCAACGATTCCGGGAATGCCGCCCGGTGCTCCAGGTACACCTGCACCGGGAGAGTTGAATCGAGGTTCGTTTTCAAAGGTATATAGTATGTTAAGCCGCCATATGTTTAGCGCCCTCTACACAGGTAGTGACTATGACGGTGAGGTCGCCGGCCAGATACAAAAGATGCGTGCGGCGAATCCGTCCGAAGCAAATGATCAAGAAATCGCACACATGTATTCCCTCTCAGCCAGCGACAGCCGGACGTGGAGTTCTAAACTAAATCCTTGGAGTAATAATCCGGATTGGTTGGAACCGATCTATTGGAATGGTCAAAACAACAATGTTCTTGATAGTGCTAAGGGGCTGTTCACGAAAGGTGCAGCCAAGTATCCTTTGTTTCAGTTCGGTATCTATAGTTACAACATCTATAATTCAGGTAATTTGCAGTACAGCGCGGACAAAGGTTATTATGCGCCAGACATGGATTCGATCGTAACCAAAAAAGTAGCCCCAATTGGTAGAGATTCGAGCGCGGTAGGTGGTCTGTCACCAATTGCAATGTACAATTTCTTGAATACGACATTTTCTAATACGGGTTTGACTGTGTATTCGCCTTCTAAATCATCAAGTGATTTATCTCGTGACTCGTACGCAGCTGTTGCATTTGGTGGTTCGGGCATGGCTTCGTTTACAAGGTGGATCGAAAACGTAACCGTAATGCTTAGCTTAGCGATTCTTTCGATCATGTACGGTATCGCCATGATCAGTATAGCGATGAAGAGCATTCCGCGTATTCTCTCTGGTGTATTTGGAACAGCACTCGGTTCAATAGCGTTTATAACAAAATTACTTATTTCTACCGCAGTGTTGGTTGCTCAGATTATTGCCATGATATTCTTTTATGCACTGAGCGAAAACTTGATTATGACGATTCTCCTCAATTTTAGTGATCTCATTGATGCAGGAGGTACATTCTTCGGTTCAGGAGTCATTTTCGACTTTGTCGGTAGTTTCCTAACCATTGCAATTACGGCAGGTGTTACTTTCTTCATGATTAAGAACAAAACCGTGTTTAATCAAATGATGGAAGAAGTTGTGTCTGGTGCGATTAATCGTATGATGGGAGCACTCGATACTGGAACCGGAGGTAAAGGTCTCGACTTGGGGCAGATGACCAACGGTCGTGTCGGTGGTGATGGACGACTCACGCAGGATGCCAAAAATGCGGATAAAAGTGGAGTGGCTGGTCTTTTGAGTGCGGCTCACGGTGTTGAATCCAGACGAGAAAACCTTGGCCAAGAATTGAATAAGGAAGACGGATCACCTAGAGATAAAATTAAAGCTCGTCTGAAGACAGCTAAAGACCTAGCTGGTGCGAAAGGGAAGGACATGGCCAAGGGCCTACTCGGCATTGATGGTGAATCATATGCGCGGGAATTGCAGGCTAAGGAAGCTGGGATTAATGCGCTGCCGTACAGTAAAAATGCAGAGGATAAATATGATGAAGAACATAGCAAACTCGGTGGTCTATCACCGGAAACGACTAAAAATGGTCAATTGATCGATGAAAACGGGGAAATTGTCCAGGATGCTCAAGGACATGCTTTGGATCGCGAAGGCAATCCGATCAGCGCGATGTCTCCGCTAGATGTGATTGGTGCGAGAGCAATGGTAGCGGATGACGGCTCACTCATGGATAGCCAGGGGAATACGTACAGAGATGAAGCGGGGAATGCATTCCGTCAGAATGAAAAAGGTCAACTTGTTAATCAGAATGGTGCGTTCGTAGCACTGGGCAAAGACGGTGTACTTACTCCTATCACAGACGTTCCTGGTGGAAACGGTAAGCCGGTATCCGCCTCAAAAGAAGCGAAAAAGCTGGATAAAATGCGTTTCAACGCTGAGAATTTTGCTGCAATGAAAGCTCAGCAAGATGCTACACATTTCGGTATGGACAAAGATGGGAATGTTGTCGGTACAGATGGCGCAGTGTTGAAACACCGGACGGGTAATAGTACGGTGCCGGTTGCCCTTGATGAAAAAGGATTCGTGACGGATCGAAATGGTAACCGTGTAGCTGCTTCAGCGATTGTCGGAGCTGTTGATGCTCGAGGTTTTGAACAAGTCACGGACCCAGAATCTGGACAGACTCACTTGCGGCATAAAGGGGATGCAGCGATCCGATCTGCAGCTACAGTAAATGGACCTGCAGCAGGTGGCGCTCAAAACTTGACGGCCCTGGCGAAGCAATCGAATCGAGCGAATGAAATCGCTCAGCGAGCAAATGCGCGAGTGGAAGAAATGAAGAAAAGTGGTGCTTCGCCGTATGCAGTAATGCAGGCACAACGATTTGCTGATAAAGCAGGTAAAGACGCTAAAGTAGCTCAGGGGGCATTTAATAAAGCGATGGAAAGCAGTAGCACAATGTCCCCTGCTGCTGCGCAATCCGCTCCTGTTACACGTGTGACTAAAGATCATGTGGCCAGCGCAGCGCGCTATGTGAGCGAACAACAAGGAGCGCTTCAAAAAGAAGTAAGTCAGCTGAATCAATTGCAAGCACAGGGGGCTCCGGCGAAAGAAATCACACGTCAACAGCAACGAATTGATAAACAGCGTCAAGCGGTACAAAGAGCTGTATCAGCTCAGCAAGATGTGAAAACAGCTCAAGCGGTGGGCCGTTCATTCGGTGAAGTCAGCGGTGCAAGAAACCGAGTTGACAAAGCATCGAAGGTCTTCATGAATGCTCAAGCTGCTCATGCTGAGGCTGTTGCAGCCAAAGCACCACAAGAAGTAATTGCAAAGCAAGAAAAGCGGCTTAACAAAGCTTCGAGAGTCTTGTCCGATTCGCAGCGTAACTTAGATCGTGTGTCTCAGGCACCTAGCGGTACGCCTGCACAGATCGACCAGGCTACAGCGAGGTTTGAACATACTCAGGTACTGTATAAGAATGCCCAGCGCCAGTTGGAACACCTCGTTCAAAGTGGTGCTGCAGAGAATGAGATAAAAGTTGCTCAGCGTCAACAAGCGCGAGCGAAGCGGGCTGAATCAAAAGCGTACGCGGAAAAGTTGAATGTAACGAGTCCAGCGGGATGGAATAACATGCAATCCCCAACGGTCCAAGCGACGCCTAAAGTAACGGCAAATAAGAGCTTCACGGAACTAGCTTCTTCTGGAATCAATAACTACAGTGATTATAGCCGGGAGGTAACGAAACAATCGTCAGCGATAAGACAAAGCCAATCCAAGCTGAAACAAGCTCAGCAACGTTTGGCATCGCTACGTGGTGAGTCCCGTTCACCGCTTCAAATCGAGCATGCACAAGCTGAAATTACTGGACTGCAGACATTGATAAAAAATGCGCAAGGTAAAATGGGGCATCTAATGAATCATGCGCACGGACTGCTGAAAACGGGCGACTTCCAGCCAGTAGTCGCAAGTCGTCCAATTCGTAAGGATGGCGCATCGATCATTAATCAATTGGTTAATTTGAGTCACACACAAGCTTTGCATGATCGACTTGCCCATCAGGATAAAGCAGGCACAATTACACAATCTGGACGTAAGCAGCTTGAAACATTGAGCGATCGGCTTTCGAACATGCGGAAGGGTTTGGTCGGAGCAGGTATTCGCGAAGATGCGCTTCGGGATCGGGCTCGAATTGTGGAGAGTACAAAGCAAATGCAGCAATCGTGGGAAGCGTTTATCCACGGTAAAAGCATGGAGTAAATTAGATACCAATGGATAGTCCTTAGTAAGGAAGATTGTGCGATTTGTTAACCTAAGCATGCACGTTGTTACCCAAATCGTATTGTCTTCCCAAAAGGGCTATGTTATAATGATTCCGTTATTAAATCGCTGTATGCTCAGCGATTTGTACATAATTACGAAATTTATTTATTCATATTTGATCAGTGAAAGAGGGGCAAATGGGTGATGCTTTTGAATGAGGTCGTTTTTTTGACAGGTGATTGGGACCTGGGGAGTTTTCTAGCCAACGCCAGAACTGCCCTAACAGGTTGGGCTGGTTTAGCGGTTGCTCTCATCGGGATAGTGTGTATTTTTATATCGATTTGGCAAATTGCATCTGGGCTGATGTCTCATGGGAAAAAGCAGACGAACTGGGCCATTTCAATTATTCTGCTGCTCTTGGGTGGCGTGTTAGTAGCGGATCAAGCTTTTGACTTTGTTCAGGGGATTGCCGGCGGCGGAAAGAAAACGATCACGGATTTGGGCGGTACTGGCGGCGCCATTATGTTGTTTGAGTATTCGAAGTTTTACTTCTTCAAGTAATATTTCAATATTCGCTACCAAAATGAAAGAGAGCGGATTATTCGCTCTCTTTTTTTGGTTAAACGAGCAAAGGAATATGTTTTTATATTATTTAATTTGCAATTACTCAAATGGGAGGTGGCATGATATATTAAATAATATTTTTAAAAATTGCTATACATACAGCATTTTTAAAGTTATTTAAAGATTTTATTTAAACGAAGAAAGGGAGTATATAGTTTGGCCAAAGTACGTTTAAAAGGACTCCGAAACCGCGGGTCTGAACAAGTTGAAGTGGAAGGTGCAGATGAAGTCCCGTTCCTTGAACGTATAATCCAATTACGTGACCGGCTTAAATTTGGGCCTCATCATCGGATGGAACGTTTTACGATTACACTTAGTGCGACGCTCGCTTTTCTTCTGTTGTTTTCAGGCTTGTCATTAGCACAAGACCAATCGAATGTAGCAAAGCAGGCATCGACGCAAGCTCGATATACGGAGAGTTTCACGTTCTCGTTGTCTGGTCAGAAAATGTATGTGGATGGCGTGTTTGGTGATTCGAATCATACGGATGTCATGATACTTCTGCGCTTAGAAGATCCAAAGGGGATGTCTGTAGACGCGAGCAATTATCAGCTTTTTATCACAGGGTATGACAAGAGTATGGAATCAGGACCCAAAACGACCTTCTCGTTGTTCGGGTCTACTGGTTATGGAGTGATTCGTTTCCAAAGTGAGGAGCCCATTCCGAAACAGATTTTGGATGTGACGATTCGGGCAAACGAACAATTAACGGCTCAAAGCGGAACAGGAACGAGCGGAGATAAGAACAACACTGATGAGTCATTCGCTAAGTATGATCAGGGCCGTTTTTATGTAAATCCTGGTGCAGATAACATTACAATATTGGACTGGCTTGCTCCCGGGGAACAGAATCCGGCCAAGTTGTATACGGCTTTGGTAGCAGAATCTAAAGATGAGAAGATTCATGAAGAACTTAAAACGCAAATAAGCGAGATGGGAAATCTGTTGAATCGAGCAAAAGAGTATACGAACCGCTTAGTGTCAGCCGGATATGAAGCTCCAAAGACACCGTGGTTTGTCGAAGGTGACTACATAGACGAAAATGGCGGATTAGTTGCCGCAAAGAATTTGACTGGGGCACACCTTATTGACTATTCGACGAAGAAGATTCGGGACGGGTATATCAAACAAGTAATGGGCGGTCTTTCCGAGTTCGATTCGTATATGAAAAAGAAAACAGAGTCGAAAAACTTAGGAAACGGCAGCAATAATGTGGTTCGTAAAGAGCAGGTTGAGCAAGTGGACAGTTTGAAAAATGAAGATGGATCGACACTTGAATTAAGATCAGTATCGACGGGCAGCAGCCCATCTGCACAGGTAGCAGCGAAAGATTCAACGGAATCGCTTCTCCAAACGTGGCGTTCTTATCTCTCAATCAAACAAAAGGTTCAGCGAGATTTGATGCGTAGTTTATTGGTGCTCGATGCGGATGTGTTGTCCCAAGAGCTGGGTTTCTCAGAGCAGCAAAATGATAAAAGTGTAACGTATTACTAAACGCACCTTTTGCTCAAATGCATCGTGGATAGAGAGGAGTTAGGCAGCATGGGAATGAGTGGGGGAACGGGGGGAATGAAACCGCCAGGGGGCGGTGGCATGGGTAGCAGCTCGCCATCTGGAGGTCGAGCAACTCAGAAACCGCAACGGAACAAGGCTCCGGAACCGACGGGCAGAACGATTGAGAAGCCGAAGGCTGGCGGTGATGCTAGATCGAAACTTGCGAGCGGTGTTCGAAGCGGATCATCGTCACGGAGTACAGATGGTATAGGTGATTCGAGAGCGGGTAACGCAAAGTCAAAGTCAGAAGAGGGCGATAGAAACGCATCGCAGAGATCTTCTAACGCTTCGAATGCGGCGGGTAAAAGAGAAACCGATGGGAAATCCAATCCATCATCATCTAAATCAGCAAATGGAGATCGATCTGGGACTGCTACAGGCAAGCCAGGGGGGGATCGCAGTACCAAGGGGGCTTCTCCTTCGAATAAAGGTGGATCAGATGGCGTCAATAGCGCTAACTTAGGCCGAGAAAAAACGGACGAGTCCAAAAATGGAAATAAAGGAGAGCGGTCCAATCCGGATTCTAAAGAGAAAGACCAAGGAACTGCTTCTAAAAATGGTAGTGCAGAGGATTCGGGCAAGAAAGATGGTTTGATGGACAAAGCGAAAGGCCTGACTTCGAATGCTACTGGTGTTGATTATAGTGACAAGAGCATGAAAGATCAGCTCGAACACCAAGCGGCGGACGTAGCAATGGATTCGACACCAGGACTCGCTCAAGCGAACAGTGCTCGAAAAAAATTGAAAGAGTTTAATAAACTAAAAAGACAGGCCGGCGGCGGAGATGACGGTATCACGGATAAAGCAGAGGAAGCAGCTGATAAAGCGGTAGATAAAGGGATCAAAGCAGTGAAGGTCATAGGAGCTACAGCTGCCGGAAGCAACGTTGCTGGTCAAGCTTTGTTGGGCGTCATGATGATGAAAATGATGATGATGGCCAAAGGGGTCGCAATGGCGGCTATAAGTAAGGTCATGGGCGTTCTTGGAACGGTTTTTAATGCCGTTAGTTCATTTGTTTCAGGACTGCTTGGCGTCGGGGCTGCGATAGGTAATGCCATCACTGCGGGTGTGGCTGCCGTTTCAATTACTGTAACGAGTGTACTGGGATATGGGGTTATCGATGATCTAACTTTAAAGGATGATTCGTTTGGAAGTTGTGTTCCGGAGAGAACAACCGTAAGATCCGGCTCACAGGATTATTTATTAGGTGGGGAACTCGAAGTCGTTCGTGAAGCGAACGCTGTGAAAGTGTGGTCCGTGTACGAGCGACTTGGTGGGTCGAAAGAGCAGACGGCAGCAGTTCTGGGTAACTTACAGCATGAAAGTGGCCTAGATCCAACGGGGGTTGAAACCATTTATAATGAGCCTTTTCAGATTGGTCCTCGAAAAGAGACTGCGATGAGTGTAAAATTTCTCGTCAGCAAAATTGATGCAAAATATGCTGCGAAGTATCCGGCAATCAAGTATGTTGGTATCGGACTCGGGCAGTGGACGAACGGACGGAATACGTTATTGGTTAATTACGCAGCGTCACAAGGTTCAAATTGGTATGAATTTGACACTCAGATAAAGTTTATGCTTGAAGGCGATGATTCTCTTCGTCAAAAGCAATTAATCAATTTCCTACATACACCACCGAGCAATGTAGAAAAAGAAACAGAACGATTTATGAATACATGGATTGGCCTAAGTTCTCCTAATAAATCGCTCTCACAGCGTCTACAAAATTCAACGAATTTTATGTTTGTTCTTGAGCGGTCAACCACAGATACGGCGTATGCCGATAGTATTTTGAGCGATGTAAACATAGGAAGATCTGAAGGTAACAGTGCTGTGGCTGCCTATTACCAGGATGATGGCTGTGGCAATCCAATTAAGAGCCATTATGGAAATCAATCCATAGATGGTACAGGTGAGGTTCCAGCCGATTTGGTTTTGATACCTTGGTCACGCGAAACACTTCCTGCATCCCTTCGAGTCTATGCCAAGAATCCGGAAGATGCAGGGCTTGCCTGGGGGAATGCAACAGGATGGGCCAACGGGATCGTGCCGGACCAGTGCGCTGCCCTTGCGCATAGTTACTTTATGCGGCTATATCCGGACTGGAACCAAGGTGGAAGGCCAACAGAACGGCCGTATGGTGATGGGAAAGACGTGGCCGATCGATGGGCTGAACATTACGATCAGGTGGTTTCAGCCATACCGGCTGCTGGTGCTGTATTCAGTGATGCAACAACAAGCCGATATGGACATACGGGTGTCGTCCAGCACGTCTTTGCGAACGGAGATATTCTTGTTAATGAACAGAACATTCGCGGGGTTAGTGGACGAAATGGCGGTCTTAGTTATTCGTGGAGCTGGCGTGTAATTAAGAAAGATCGATATGAAAAAGATCACTGGAAATTCTTCAAGCCGGCAAATGCCGTACCGCAATGGACAGAACTAGAGATATACTAAATGATTGATAAAACGCTGGGTGTACAGTATAATTGGAACATTGTTCGTGGAAATTCATATTTTATCGATATTTTTATGCAAAAAATGTGCAGTTAATTAGATATTAAATACGAAAATTATATGATTTTAAAAATTGTTAATATTTTATTTGCATAAATTAAACAAAAAAATCGATAAAAAATATGACATTTATGTGCAATAAATGATGAAGAATAGGAAGGGGTTTGTACATATGCAGAGTCGTGCCGTTGGTGTTTTGAAAGCATATGGGATACCGATCGTTTTGGGCTTGATTGCTTTGATCATGGTTGTTCTGATCTGGCAGCAGAACAAAAAAATCGATACGCTTGAATCCGATATCGCAGGTACTCAGGAATTAATACAGGGTGCGGAGGTCACGAAAGAAAATGTGGATGAGCCGTTCGATTCAAAAGAACATGAAGAGATTCTCCAATCACGAACAGTCTCTGCAAAAAAGATCGGAGGGGAAATTATTGCGGTGGAAGATATGCTTGCTTCGTTTTATAAAACGAACGAGGATCTACCCGAGGATCAAGCCGCTTATGATGAGCTTTTCAACAATCTCGAAAAGGCGAAAGCCGAGAACACTCGGTTAACAAATGCTACAGAGAGTGATCACATTCAAACATGGAAGTTGAATCCTGAATGGACACTCAAGCTTGAATCAATTGTTACATACCAGGATACCGATAACGTTCCTGTATTGTTCAGTATGACGACGAAAAGTGGGAAATCAGCGGGTCTTATCTATGCCATATATGATGTGGCTAACTACAAGCTAACAAATATTAGCCGGCACTACACGACGGATGGTTTGGATGATGAAGCCGATGTTGGGGGGGCATAACGAATGAGGAAAAATCGTAAACCGTTTTGGATTACAATGACAGTAGGTTTGATTTTAGTGGTGCTGACTTTGTTTACATATTCAAAGAACTTAAACCAAATTAAAAAGCTCGACGCTGAATATACCAAGCTTAGTAGTCAGCTTAATCAAACAGAGCAGGATATTGCAGCAAAGCAGGATGAAGTAACATCAGAAAAAGCAGAGTCCGTCAAAAAAGTGACTGGTCTCGATCCAGAGCTTATTCAATCGGATTCGACAGAAGCCGAAAAATACTTTGTAGCAGCGTTCAGCTGGAGCAATGGGACTGAATATGAAGGTGTACGAAATCAGTATATTGAATCGCTGGGCGAAGATAATTCGTTCACAAAAACATATTTGCCGCCCGATACGAAGATCGAAACGAATGATGGGATGCTGTCCTTCATCGATTTTAAAAAGTTACGAACAACCATGGATAGTATCTATGTTGTGCCGATAACAGCGGAGGGTAACCGTGTACGTTATGTAGCTTTCGTTCAATATATCATGCATAAAGATGGCAGTGATTTAGCGAATACGGATGCACTGGAACGAAGTGAAGCTATTATTGAGTTTACGGCGGCCGGCAACCCTGCTGAGGGAGATCGGCGGATCACAGAGGTCAGTGCTAGAGCTGGGTATAGTGCAGGGCTTCTAGATAATTAAAGTGGGTAGGACAAAGGGGACTCAGGTTCAATGAAAAATAACAAAGCTCAACCTCAGGCGGAACGCATGCTGAATGTGGTTTCTTCTCCATCAGCCCTACAGGACAGCAGCCTACCTGCTGATGATCGAAACATGAGTAAAGGATCACTCTTTGTGACCAGAGCGTTCGGATTCATATCGCTGGGTATAAGCTTTTCTCTTTTTGTACAACTTGTACCATTTTTATTTCTTTTTGTTGCAGGTTACATCGGTATTCCTGCTGACAAATCGCTAAACAATATGAACTCAATGGTTTGGATTCTAACTTGTGTTACGATCATGCTTGTGACCGTGTACGGATTTATAACTTGGATGAAGTTTTTATGGCGTCGTTTGATCAGCCAACCGAAATCGATTTTCTCACTGATCAAACGTAGTAAGAAAGGGGCCGAGTAATCGGCTTTCTTTTTTCGCTCCGTGCTTGCGTGAAGCGAGGAGAAGGAATGTGCAACCTGTTGCGACATCGTAGCCCAGATCCAAATTTAACTCCAAGTTTTCAGAATACCCTCACTTATAAAGATGGGATGAAAGGCAACGGTCTTCCCTCTTGGATTAGCCCGGGCTATAATATTCTTGAGGATGGCAAAAGGCGTAGCTAAACTTGAAAAAAATGATCCGTCCATAACAGTGTGAAACTTTTACGTACAATTATTTAAGGAGGGTATATTCACATGAAACGTATGTCAATTTCTGAATTGAATGAAATTTTAGAAAAAGCAACATTATCGGCCAGAGAAGAGGCTAAAAGCAATGGTGTGCCCATTGTATATGAAGAAAATGAAAAAATGATCAAGGAATATCCGGATGGCAGAAAAACAGAGATCATATATGACGAAAATGGTAACAAAAAGGAAATTGAATACCCATGAATAAACCCGTCATGACTGTTTTTGCTGGAACGAATGGAGCAGGGAAAAGCACACTAACCAAAAAATTTAACGATCAGTTGGGAGAGATTATTGATCCGGATGCCATTGCAAAAACGATTAATCCTCGTCATCCGGAATCAGTTTCTCCATCAGCTGGAAGAGAAGCTATCAAACGCGTCCGTGAATGTATACAGAACGGAAAGAGCTTTTCCATTGAAACAACGCTGGCCGGTAAAAATGCAATACGGCAAATGGATCAAGCCAAAAAGGCAGGATTTGAAATAAACCTGTATTACGTAGGTCTTAAAAACGTGGAATATCACATCGAGCGAGTAGAAACGCGAGTTAGGAATGGTGGACATCATATTCCAGAAGAGGATATCCGAAGACGATATGACCGATCGATCGCTAACTTACCTGAAGCATTAACGTTATCCGATCGCTCTTTTATTTTTGATAACACCTCAAAATTTAGATTAGTAATGGAGTTAGAAAGAGGAAAGGTTCAAACTTTATCCAAAGATATTCCCCAGTGGGTTAAAGGTGCCTTTCTAAAAGGATCGGAGAAAGAACAAGATCACACTCATGCGGACGAGATTGCACGCGAAGATATACAAAAAACGAAAGAGCAAGATTTAGAACCATGATTAGATTAGCTGATATGAAAAAACGGAATTACATATCCTTCGCTACTACTGTCAGACGTTCGTCAGACCAGTGAGCCATCCAGGTGTCCGCAACCGCGACAACCTGCTTTAAGTCCATAGATTGCACTGATCGAGCCCTTGCGTCTCACTTGGAGCACGTGTCCGCTTTCACTTAGTGTTGCAATTTAGGCTGGTTGTTGCTTCGTAGTATTCATTTTTAGTGCCCCTAAAGAATACTCCGTTTCAAATGTTCTCTGTTTTGGAACGGAGTCTTAAAATCATTCTTAATGTAGAACCATATAGCAAATTACTATTATCATCTTCGGAGGTCTTATGAACATTAAGCGTTATCTGATTCTATCTATGGTATTGTTATTGCTTTTCACGGGAACAATGACTCCTTGGGACAGCGTTTACGGTAGTGCCGTTAATTCGAATGCAGAGACAAAAGACAAAATTAACCTCCAGTGGATCCCTCACAACTATAGGATAAATGGAACAGGAGAACCTATAATCAGGAAAACGACAGTCGATTATACTACAGGTTTATTTACGAATGAAGACACTGTGTTGGACTTCGTAGACACTTCTTCCGGATATTCTTTCAATTCGATAAGTGGGATGAACACGAAAAATCCATTAATCACTTATGCGATATTGAAGAGTGGAATTACAGAAAAAATTCTAAAGTATGATAGCCAGAAGAAAATCGTTACTACCCTCATAGATCGAAATACCAACGATGGCATAATTGATGAAGTCTATCCGGATGCAGGGATGTATGTCGTAGAGAAGGGAAGCAGAGAATACCTCGTTTATTCTTTAGCTACCAACAAACTGATACATAAAGCAAAAGAACGCCCCCAAGAAAACTCTAATATTTTTGTAACAAACTACTTGTACCATAATTACTTTGATCCAGAGTTGTCCATAGGAGCCTTGTATGTGGAAGCAGGTAAGTACTATGATCCAAAGCAGTATGGATATGTTCCTTACCCGGGTGAGTATCCTTACGAGATCAAGCCTAACGGAAAAATAGTAAAGCTCCATACAACTAGAAATAACGCCTCAGATGACTATGTTTACAAGAGAACATTGAATGACACGGTTGTTCTCCTTCAAACAAAAGTAAAAAAGAAGTTCAAGCACGAGCTCATTATTAATGGAAAGAAAAAGACCATTTTTGAGACAGACACGAGCCGTCCAAGTTATGCCTTTGCCATCGCTCAATCAAGTCCAAATGGTAAGTATGTCGTGCTCTGGGTGAACTTTGTTGAAAACAATAGATCGGTCAAAGGAAAAGAAGAATATCGGATTTTTGACACGCAGACAGGGAAACGAGTTCAAACCATCCCTATCAATACGACTGGATCATCTTCTGCTATTAATTTCGGAATCAGTTGGATGGCAGATACAGATCATATCTTCCAATCAGGTATATTAAATCATGGTGCTTATCGTGTCATAGGGACCGATCTAACGACACCTCGCAGATATGGAAATGTTGTTGGCGACTTTACTAAACCTTATTATACATTTTCACTGAATGACTACTTGAGTATAAATGATCCTATTCCGGTGAGTTTTGAGGGGAAATACATGCAATATAATAGTCAGGGGACGTTCCGTCATACTGATCTAACTACTTACACACCTATTGCGGAATTGATGAGTCTCTTAGGAGGAACCATTGGTAATAAAAACGGTGAAATCACCCTTGCTTATCAAGAAAAGTCATATAATCTGGATCCCAAAAAACAAATCGTTTGGAAGAACCGCACCTATTATCCGATTAGAGATATTCTAACTGGCCTAGGTTTAAAACTATTGACTAAATCGAACAAACTCGCTTCCGAAGAATGGAGAGAGCTTCAGATTGTGAAGTAGTTATAGAAGAGTTGTGCAGGTTTTATTGATGAAACGCTGCAAATCATGAAACACGATATACTAAAGCCTTGGAGAAAAACTCCAAGGCCTTTTCTATGTTGACCAAGCGATAATAGATAATATGTAGAGCGAACAAAAACAGACATATATACAAAATCCTATTTTTACTTATTACATAGAGATAACTTTTTGAATATCGTCGCTCCTCTCATCATACGGAATGAAGTAATATTTGTAGACTGGTTAGAATTAAGCTAACAGGAAACGGTAGTTTAACAGAGACAGCGGCAGTCTAATGCTTATTTTTCTGAATCTAACGATAGTCAATCTTATAAACCCTGTCAGATCAAGTTTTTCAGTGTAGAAATTTCCTTTCACTGGACACTTAGAGCCCGTACCGTGAGCCTTATCAGATCATTCATGGTGGTTTTTTTGGGCTTGGTTGTTAAACAAATGCGATCAAATTTACTTATAAACGCCTTGATGCTCAGCGATATTAAAGTATAATTGACGTAGAAGTTGAGTAAATCAATGCAATAGAGGAGAGAATTTATCATGGTGAAATTTAAAAAAGGGCAGAGTTTTAAAAATCAGAGAGTGTACGTCGCCAATTTCAGTGAACAAACAGGGGCAAACAGAAATGGTATGAATGTGGCGTTTAGTATTGCTAACGACACTCGTGAAGGAGATGACGTATTTACGGACCCTATGCTGGTATACGATAAATTTATGAAAGACGGGCAAGAGAAAAAATATTACAAGACAGAGTATTCGGCAAGTCAATGGGAAAAAATCATGAGTGCTGCGAATAAAGAAGGTCCCAACCTGGTGATTGACGCCGATTTGATGCCAAATAGTAATGGTCCTGGCCTTGTGGTAAACACAAATACGTTAAAAACACCTGAGATCCCTTTTGATAGAGAAAAACATATGGCCATAACGGAAGCTGCACGCGAGGCTAAGAAAGCGAAAAGGGAAGAACAAGAAATACAAAAAGAGGATGAATCGGAACTTAGCATCTAAATGACAATAGTCTGATCATGTGAAAGTTAAGAAGACACGGGCCCTTTTTGCCCGGTATCTTTTGGATATAGAAGATAATTATATTTAAAAATAGTAAAAAACGCTGGTTGTATAGTGTTTTTAAATTTTATCAACTAAAAATTTATGAATTGAAATGATATGATAGATTCAAGAACGAACCAAGCTACATACCATCGACAAGCTGTCGAAAGAGAAGGGAAGAAATTAAAAATGGAAGTGCTCTCGTATAATCGAGCGAGTAATCAAGGAATGAATATGCGCCGGCTGTTCGATGTCCAATATAATGCAAGCCATCTAGACGTAAACGGTAAAACTAAAACATTTGACAAGTACAAGGTCCCTGCAGTCATGCATAGCCGGGTAAATAAGATAAAATTTATTTTCGAAAGCAATTTGTCTGGTTTTAAACGTCCTCAGATTCACGTAGAAGCAGATGTGGAGCTGGCATGGGGAGATTTTTCTGACCATATTACAGCTCTGAATTTTAAGCATGAACAACAAGAGCTTTTGCTTACGTATGTGCAGCCGTTAGAAGACGAAACGCTTAAGGTATTAATCGATGCTGGGTTGTACCGTGAGGATCGATTCGAAGAGTTAATGGGCAAGTTCATGGCCGGGGAGACGTTTGACGCTGAAGGGGATATGCACCTTGAGCATATGGATGTAGCAGAAGACCTTGGTTCAAAAAAAATGGCTGCAGTGGTTCTAGTTGATCCAGTAAACATTGTCCATGACAAGCATGATCCATCAGAACGCACAAATTTAGCAGATTTGGTTCGTTTAGCGGCAAAGAACGTAATTGAATTACAAGATGAAGGCATTAAACTTGAAGATTTGGTACGACCAGAACGAGAAGAACCGAAGCAGCTGATCATCGACTCTCCAATGGAAGACGTGGTTGCAGCTATCGGTGAACAGCAGATTATCGATGAAGTAGACAATTCATTAATTAGGGCCTCATCAACTCTGTTCGGTCAGGATATCGATGTAACAGACAAGATCAAAGGTGCATTGAGCCTTAATCATTTAAGTGAAGATGATCGCATTCGCGATCTTAAAGAGCGAGATCGGCATGAAAAATTGCAACAGCAGCAGTTAGAATCGGATGAGGTTCATCAGCAAAATCTAACCTTAGTTAACATAACCGAAGCAGAAACGCTTGATCCGAAGTTATTCGATGGAGGGATTATCTCAAACCGGCGGACGTGGGATCAGGATGATGATCGCGAAAACGATGATGATGGTCCTAAGCTATAGAGTAGCTCCTAATAATTTTGAAAGTGATAAGGGTTAACCTTATCACTTTTTTTGTGAGAAAGGAGATTCCGCTATGGGGATGAAACAAGACATCGTAATTAAGAGTGAATACACAAACAATGCACGCAGCCACTCTGGAAAAGGATCAAGAGGATCATCTCCTGGACAATACGTGATGAGTTATATGACGCGAGAGGATGCTACAGAAGTTCTTGCGCCGGTTAGAATGTCAGTCGCGGCGGGGGGAAAAGATTACCCCGCATATGACAGCGCAGCGTTTACCAGGTACATGGCTCGCGATCAGGCTACAGAGCGTTTGATAGCAAAAGATGATGAAGATCTACTAAACGCGGATGAGTATGGATCTCCGCTCGTTTTGAAACATAAATTCCGACAGATCGATAAGTTGGCAGGACGAGCGTTTGGGCGGAATGGCATCAGCTTGTCGCATGCAGAGTTAAATCGTTCCTCCGAAAACATTCAGAATGCATTTGACGAAGGGCATTCCGTTCAGAAAATCGTTCTGAGCTTCACTGAGGAATATTTAAGAGAAACAGGTGTGCTTGATCCTAAATTTGTACATAAAGGTCGAGGTTCATATAAAGGGCATGTGGACCAGCTCAAATTAAGGCATGCTGTTATGAACGGTGTTGAGCGAATGACGAAAACTGGACGCTTTATTGATCCAGAATGGGTTGGAACGATTCAGCTTGATACGAGTCACGTACACGTCCATATTGCTCTGACCGATACACAATTTTCGGAATTGCGTATGAAAAGTGATGGGGCGGATCGAGGCAAAATCAATGAACGAGAAAAAGCAATGCTGCGTAAAGGAATTCATTACAGTTTAGAAGACATGCGGCAGTTGAAATCATTTCACGGACAAACGTCCATAGAGCGTCGTAACGTTGTCTCTTACGTCAAGGACTACGCTTATGCAACGATGCAGGAGAATTCATCGATTCAGCTCCTAGTCGCAGGATTGCCGAAGAACAAGAAACAATGGAGATATGGAACCAATCAAAAAGCAATGAAACATTCGAATGCCCTCGCTGTGAAAATGGTAGAGAAATTGTTTGCAGACGATCCGGATAAAAGTGGATATAACAAAGCCATGCAGGCGGTTTTAGATTATGCTGAAGAATCCAGCGTGAAAAATAAGTTGAACGATCGCGCCAAAAGAAAGCTGATCAAGGAAGGTCGCGAACGGATTATCGAGCGTTCCGTGAATGGGCTATATAAAATGCTTAAAGGGGTTGATCCTGCAGAATTGACGACTCGTACAACGATGACGGATATTCAGTCGAGCTCTGATGAAGATCTGGCAAAGGCTCTTAGACAAACGACTGAACCAGGTACGTTTGATCCGGCGGCCTTTGCATTGCGAGTACGCGGCTACAACGAGCGGCAAGATGTACACACAGGACGCGTGGGTGCGTTCTATTCGCTTGCTACAGAATATGACATGGCGAAAGTAGGTGGGCTGGTCGATGATACTGCTCACGTTATGCGTCTTTTTTATGAAGAAGAACTGGAATTTCATATGGGGCTGGCCGACAAATACCGTACTTTTCTGTCCTTCCATCATAGCAAGGATGTCGAGAGTGTTCAGCAAATGGTCCCAAGGTTTGATTCACTGGTTTCCAGGTATGGGGACGTTGCCAAGATGGAAAGAGAGACGCTGCGCGTTGACCAGCGGGTTCGAGACGAGTATATGCGTGATTTAAGAGCCTACACCTTCGAATGTTTCCAGCAAGGCGTAGGATCGTTGAAAGAGTGGAGGGCGATTACAGATTATGATCGAGAAGCGGGTACGGTCGAAACCCGGTTTGTTCTACCGGTTCGTCCAAAAACGCGAGCTGAAAATTTGAGTCCGATACACTTTGATACGGTGAAAGCATGGGATGTGCATCACCTGGGACTCGATTACTATAATAAGCCCGATGCTCGGATTGATACAAAGAACACATTATCGTTCGCTAGTGTTTTTGAATCACGTAAAAGACGAGCGGAAGCGGCAGAAATATATGTAAAGGGTACGGAGCAAAACCTTCACGCACTGGAGTTCGCAAAGCGTGATATTAGTGATATGGAAGAGGTTCTCCAAAAAGCTGTAGATGAAGGTTTGATTCAAACGGTGACGCTTGAAGACTGGAGTTCGGAGGATGAACGGCAGCTCTACACATTACCACTTGATCGATCGCTTAATGTGGCAAGGCAGGTCCGTCAAAGTATTGAGCACATAGAAATGATGGAACAAGAAGAACAAGAGGAAGAATTGGGGTAACAAACGATTTTGTTTGTTAAACAAAACACGAGAACTATGGATGCGTTGTTACTGGATTATGTTTTATAATAAGTTATACATAACATTGAATGGTGAGCGTTTTATATAAAACTTCGATGGAGTTTAACTATCAAAAATAAGAGAGGGTGAGCACAATGAAAGATCTTGCCATGATGACTGCCACGCAGCGGCTGAGTGAGTATTTTGCGCGAGAATTTTCAAGATTGGATACTGAGTCCAAAGATTTAAATGATCCTGCAGCACAAGAGGAACGATCCATTCGTATTGGTGAGGTCAACGACTTGTCTGATACGTTGAATGTACTATTTGCTGCCCTTAAAGAAAGTCCGGAATGGAAACTGTTTTCGCATTACGGTGAACATAGGGGGGAAGTCAAAGATACATCTTGGTTGCAGGTACCAGTAAACACGAGTGTGTCAGAAACAGAAGGGATTAATCCAGACACTGTGGAGCAGGATCAGCATTTGTCAGTAGCCACGGTACCTGTTTCTACGTTGTCCCCAGCACAGCAGCGAGCCGATGAAATTTTGGAAGAATACTCAAAAACTGCCCCGCGTGATATCGCCCAACATTTGCCTGAGAATGATCGTCCGTTCGAAATGCTTTTAGGGTCAATGGAAAGTGCAGCTTCGGTCGAATCTAATAACAATGATTTAAATCTTTTGCCCGAGAATTTCCCGTCGGTTGCTAACCATACAACACCAATCGAGCATGTAGGACCAGATGAACTAACCGACAGAGAAGTGCACCAGGGTGCGGACATTCCTATTAATGAATATCTCACTCGAAAGAATCCTGAGCTTGTTCCGGGATTAATAGATGCTGATATTCTCAAGTTGCGACCAGCTTATAACGTAGGTGTGCAGAATGTCGTCATAGAATAGAGATTGTTATTTAACCGATGTAACGTATACGGCCACATCGCATAGACATTTTAGTGTCTTGTCATGTGGCCCTTCTCATGGATCTTTACCGAATCCTCCGCTGTGAAAAAAGAATGTGGGTTCCTTATCCAATGAGTTACAGATATGAAGGAGAGACACCTATGAGTATGATTCTTGAATCCCCAGAACTGCAAAGGGGATTAGAACAAGAAAAAGGATTCAACCTAGAGAAATACCGATTCCTTTCAAAATACGCAACATTTATGCAGCCTCCCAGTCGCCCGGTGCTTGGCCGTGAACCCGAAATTCGTCGACTGCTTGCCTCGCTGAACCGCGCTGAGGTATCTAATGCATTTTTGCTGGGAGAAGCGGGATCTGGTAAAACGATGCTGGTACAAGGGACGCTTGCGCGGGATACGGATCGAATATATGTGGAAGTGGATATCGCGAAGATGGCGGCGAGTGACAACGGTGAAGATGGAGCTACGCAAATGGCTTCTCGGATAAAAGGGTTGTTCGATGACGCTGAGAATTTCAGGCGTGAAGTCGAGCAAGTGAATAAAGACTTCGAAGGTAGCGAGATTACTCGTAAACAATCCTCAGAGCTTGTTCTGTTTATGGATGAGTTCCATCTGCTGGTGCAGCTCTCTCCAGCTGCAGCACAGGCGATCAAACCAGCGCTTGCTGAAAGCGGACGTCGGGGGATTAAAGTAATTGCAGCTACGACGTTTGCTGAGTTTCATGAATATATCGAAAAAGACCAGGCCCTCATGCAGCGGTTGCAAAGGATCAATATTCGCGAGCCTAAGAAAGAAACGGTTGTGTCCATCTTAAGATCAATCGCAAAAACACATAAGGTTGCGGATGCGATTTATGACGATTATTTATATGATCTGATTTACGAACTCAGTAACCGATATGTGCCCGCAGATTCACAGCCGCGTAAAAGTATCTTGATGCTTGATAGTATGATCGGCTGGATGCGAACTTTTCCAGAGGAATACAAAATGGATAGGAAACTTCTCGGAGATGTAATTTATGATAGCACGGGTGTACAAGTATCCTTTAAAGCAGATGGTCGAAAGATCCAAGAGCAGTTGAATAAACGGGTCCTTTCCCAACAATTCGCGATGCAAACCTTGGAAAACAGATTGCAAATCGCGGTGGCTGACTTGCACGATAAAACCCGTCCAATGGCGAGCTTTCTGTTTACTGGTCCCACAGGTGTCGGTAAAACGGAAACAGCTAAAGCTCTTTCGGGGATTCTGTTTGGGGATGACCGTGCAATGATTCGCTTCGACATGTCCGAATATGGATTGGAGTCATCCCTTAATTATTTCCGTGAAGAGCTGACAGATCGGGTTTGGAACAGGTCGCATAGCATCATTCTACTGGATGAAATTGAGAAGGCTCACCGGTCTATTACGCGAATATTGCTTCAAGTTTTGGACGATGGTCGTCTGTCCAATGCACAGGGAAGAGAAGTAAGTTTCCTCAATGCGTATATCATTTTAACAACGAATGCAGGTAACGAAGTCTATGAGGGCATTGCTCATTACGCGAAAAGTGATGATGGGGCTGATGGGATGCAAGAATATTGGAAGGTTATCCGTCAATCTTTAATCAATCACCCTTCGTTTGCACCGGAAATTATCAACCGGATGAATGCCATTATTCCGTTTCATCCACTAAGTGCGCAGACGTATGAAAACATTGTGATTAAGAAGCTTAAAGACTTACAAGATGTGGTGTATCGAACACATGGTATAGCCGTTACGATCAATCAAGATGTTGTTACATATTTGGTTCATGATAAGTTCGATATAGACACAAATTCCGGGGGAGCGCGTGGATTGGTTTCCTTAATGGATACACATGTTGTGGCGGAAATTTCTCGTTTCATCAATAGCTATCCAGATGCTAAACATATAGGGGTATTGGTAGCAGGGGAAATGGCTCATGGGGATAAAAGTAAGTTGAAGTCAACTGCGTCTATCAAAGTCGGGAAAATTGATTCTAAGCAAGTAAGACGTTAGGGAACTAGAAATGACAGGTTTATATTCTATCTTAATTCGGGCCAAATGGACCGAATTAAGATGGAATATGAATTATATAATACTTATAAAATAAATCAAAAACGTTGTGTGTACAGTGAAATTCGTATTGTATCAACATGTTTTGTATGGTAAAATACTCCTAGGTATTATGTCGTATTTTTTCATTTGAGTGAGGGGCAATGTGTGAGGAATCTCGCGGTTTGATCGAGTTGAAAGATCAGATGTTAAGCGATTTGTTCAGTCCTAGACGCCACCGAAGACGATGAAAAGTATACGGATGGTTCGGTTAAATTAGACGGGGAAACAAACAGTAGATTGAGGTATTTGAGGTTACTTACACGATCTAGCTGATTTAAGGAAGAGAGGTTTCGTTTAATGGGATTTTTCACACGAAGTAAAAAAGATAAACCGAATGATTCAGAAGAAAGTGCAGTTGCGGTCGCGAGTAAAGATGACGATGAGTCTGGTTCCGGTTCCAAACTTTTTGGTCGTGGAGCAAAAAACAATCAAAGGGGTAAAGGAAAACGTTTTGGTGGGAAGCAAAAAGATAGGACACTAGTCCAACGGATGGAGCTCGTCGAATCGGTTGCTTCAGCTTCGCTGGAGGTTCTTCATGAACTAGTAGGGCTTGGCAACTCAGCGGTCCGAGAAGTGGATGACGGCTTTTTGCTTGTGGTTATTACGAACGACATGCTCGTTGCATCGGGAGTAGATCCATCTGGCGAAGATTATGGTTCTTTTGCCGAAGCGCTAAGCTCAGAATCGATTGAGTCACTTACCTTAGCTGCAGACTATGAAAATGACATCATTGGTATCATTCCTTCAAGTGATACGCTGGCTTCGCTTGATGAGTATGAATTTATTCACGATATGCCACTTCAATGGGCGATTGTACCCTTTGATTTGACGGACGAGTCTCGGTTAATCCTTATGGATTCGACTGTCCATTTAGATCGTTTGATAGAAATTGCTAAATCACCATCCATTGAACTGCGAATCGAAGGCAACCAAGTTGTAGATAACGGAGAAAGTGAATGGCAAGATGAAGATGACGAAGATCAGGATGACAGAGCTGACGATAATGATATGGATGAATCGGAAAATGATATCAACAGTTATCAAGAGGATATGGAGTATACATACGACGCTTTCTCGGCCGAAAATAATGATCTTTTTGGTACTCAAACCGAGAGTTATACAGAATCTAGCTTTGACGAAAATAATTTTGAAAATGAAGAATTTGGTGAATATACAGATGATGAGGAGGACGAATTCGACACCACTCCGGCTAGTGATCCGTTCTATAGCAACAGTGAAGAAGAACTAGATTTAGGTGGTGGTTTTTCCTCAGATCCAGTTGTAAACCATACGGATCTGACGGCTGAGGAATCGAAATCGATAATCACGAAGGCACTTGAACATACCTTCAATAATTCAGAATTGAATTTATCCGTTGATCTTGTCAAATTTGATGATTACTTTAGTTCGTTCACCATTGTTAAATTTGATGAAAATCCTACGGACGATAGTGAGCTCCAGCGTACCGTTTCGAATTTACGTAGAGATGCGAATGCTGAGATTAGACAATTTCACGAAATTGAATACTTAAACCTTCGTAATACTTACATTACAAACCTTCGTGGTATTCATTCTCAATTAGTAAGTACACTCGATCACAATGATGAAAATACGACGTACGGAGGACGATTCCATGAGATTGATACAGTGTACGACGCTGCGATGTCTGATATGGATAGATTGGCCGCAAACGAAGCTAAAACCATTCATGCTACATATAACGAAGAACGGGAAGCTTACGGCGAGAATGCAAAGCGAGAAGCATTAGCGGTTTACGATACTCGTTATCGTGATGAGCGGAATAGAAAAATTGAAGGCGTGAAAGATGCGCTGAAAAGTGAGATTAAGTCGAATCGAGATATGGCTCGAGGTGAGTTGTTCAGTGATCGCCGTACGGTTGCAGCGACGTTGTACGATAAGGCCACTACGGCACTGCTTGTGAATTTGCATGAACAATTCCAAGAAATCATGGAAAAAGAATTGCATATGCATGACAAGTTCCGCAAAAATATCGAAATTTATCTCCGTGAGCAATATTCCAACGAAGTACTACGTGCAAAAGCGGAAGCGGAGAGACTTAAGCAGAATGAGGAAGCGGATCATGTTCGTCGTGAATATAAGCAAATGCTTACAACAAGTGAGGAGATGCTTGTAAAAGCTGAGCAACAGGCTAGATTGGCAATTCAGCAACTGGAAGAGAAGCATAAAGATCAGCTGAATGAGTTGAAGGCTGATTACGAGCGTACCATTGATCGTGAAAAGCAGGAAAGTGATAGCCTCAAAGCACTGCTGAATCAAGCAAACGAAAACACCTCGAAAATTGGTGAGCAAAAAGAACGTGAGGTTGAGCATACAATGAAGGTCTATAAGGATCAAATTGAGTCTCAAAAGCAAGATCTAGCGTTTGCGCGTGAACGGGCGGGTAAAAGTCAAAAGCAATTGCTCTTGGTTTATGCTGCGATCGGAGGGGCTGCTCTTGCAATTGGTATCCTCTTCGGCTTCATCTTCGGAGCCAACTCAACCCATCAACAAGCGCCTGCAGCTCCAGCGGCGCTGACACAGCCGGTTAGCATAATTCATGGAGCTGATGTTCCGTCGGTGGACAATGGGCCTATGAACGGCAGCGTAGCCTAACGCTTTCGTTTTGATTAGAACCGCTCCTACGTGGGGCGGTTTTCTTTTGTTGATTCAAGGCGACACGCTGCGGACGTTATAGCAAATAAAGGAGTGGTTCCGTGCCGAAGAAAAACACATCGAAAAACTGGAATCAGATTAAGAACCAGAAATATAAGGAACGAGTAAAAAACCGAGAAGTCCATGAAACGCAAAATATGGTGCGCGGTGAACGGGGCGAAGTTGATAAACCCATTAAAGAGCGAATCTTAGCCGTATTTTTTGCGATAATATTTGCAGCCATGGGTTATGTTGTCGGTCTTTTGGTTGTCATAGGCAGGCACTTCTATGTTTATTTCGAGAAGGTGGGTGCTGCCTCGTTTACTGGTTTTGATGCAAGTAAGTATAACGTTTTTACGACTTGGCAGTTGTTCGTATGGACCGGTTTTGTTTTTCTCGTGTCCTGGTTGATCATTAATGACCGGATGATGGCGTTGTGGCGATCCAAAAACAGCATGATCGATTCGACAGACATCAATACATATGAGAATGATCAGCATATCGCGCTTCCGGAAGAAATGAGACGAATGTATGATTGGTTTCCAGATGCAGGGGCCGAATCCAATGTCCAGGTATCAAGTATGCTGAGCCACGTTATGATCAGCAACAAGGGCCTCAAAAGTATAGATATGGTTCAGCGTTACAAGAAAGACCTTATAGAAGATGGCGAAATCGTCGCCTATAAAGGTGATATCATGTACGATGACAATGGTCAGCCGATCACGAAAAAAATGCCAATCATAGACGAGGAATTCGGGCGTGATCTATTTACGGCGAGCGGTATACCCCTATCGGAAAAAGATATCCGGACTCCCGTTGATGTTCGTAAGATCGAATACAACGAAATCGACGATTCGGGTGGACGAAGCGATCGGGATAAGCAGCCGTATGATATGGTTGTGGATTTAATTAATAACGACTGGACATTCGAGGATCATGAAGTGCAGCGGCCTGCAGGTGCGTACCTCGTTGATACCGCACCAGTCAATACGATGGTCCTGGCCATCACGCGAGCTGGTAAAGGTCAAACGGTGATTGAACCGACGATTGATATGTGGACCCGCGAAAAGCGCAAAAACAATATTGTTATCAATGATCCCAAAGGAGAACTGCTTGTTAAGTTTTATATCCCGGCGACAATTCGGGGATATGAGATTGTTCAGTTTAATTTGATCAACCCACTTAACACCGACATTTATAATCCCCTTGGTTTTGCGGCCGAAAGTGCGAGGGAAGGTGACTTCACGAAGGCTGCAGCATACATCGAGAATATCGGTGATATCTTTTTCCCACGGGAAGGCGCAGAAGATCCCATGTGGCCAAACGCGGCAAACAATGCATTTAAACGTTCGTCTTTCGGTTTGATCGATTTCTATCTGGAAGAAGAAAAAAGAATACGTAAGCAGGCTGAATTAGAGGGCTGGCCTGAAAAAAAATTGATGCAGAAATTGGATGATATGTGGGGAGGCGTTACGCTTTACAATGCGTATCAGCTTTTCGTTGTATTATCAGCAAAAAAATCAACGGATCTAGAGACAATCCGCATCGATGAGGATGATACGGCAAAGGAAAAGGACTTCCTAACACTCTTTTTTGATGCAACGGCAAAGTTACCACTAAATGAAATGAGGAAGCTTGTTCAGAATACGGACAATGCGCTACGCGCGATGGCTGGCTCCGACAAAACGATCGCATCGGTTTATGGGATCGCTCTAACGGCTATGTCATTTTTCACGGACCCAACGATTTCTACGCTGACAAGTGGTAAACCTTCTCAGAATTTCGATGCGAAAGGATTGTCATTCCCGCGCCGTATTGGCGTTCGGTTCGCTTCAGAGTATTTGGATAAATATCGTTTAGTTGGTTTGCAGTCCGTTTGGTCGGCATATGAAGATCCGAAATTTGAAAAGCAACTGGATAACAAATTATTTGGTCACACTCAAATTATTGACCGTGAAGGATGGGCGCGTTATTTCTTCGATGGTAAATTTCCAAATCGTAAAAGTTATATCAAACTTGAAATACGCAATCCGAAAACCCGGCTTCTCGTAAGATCGTTTTACTTTGAAGTGGAACTGACGTATAAGACCGATCTTTCAGGACGCCGGTATGTTAAAGATCCAGTATTGAATGAGAAGATTATTAAAGATGGGGCACTCCGCGAAATGCGGTTAAATCGAAAAAAAGGTGAGTACGAATACAAAGATACATTAGTGAAGCGTCGTTATCATGATCTCCTGAACCAGGAATTTGGCGAGCAAGTGGTTGAAATCCCTGCGTTCAGTCAGAGGATGGTGAAGTATACTGAGCGTCCGAAAGCGATTTTCTTTATTACACCGCCGCACCTTATGAGTTATGCCAAATTGATTTTGATTTTGATGAAGCAAATGGTTGATGTGAACTTCGAGAGCTCCTATATGACGAAAGACAATCAAAAGCCACTCTATAAGACCCGCTACATGCTCGATGAGGTCGGAAACTTACAATCGGAGGGTAATGGTATTCCAGCCCTGCAAACCATGCTCTCGATCGGTCTGGGCCAGGATCAGCAGTTCACTTTGATCTTACAAACACTGCAGCAGCTACGGGACGTATACGGGGACTCTGTCGATAAAATCATTCAAGGTAATACGGAAAACATTGTATTCCTTAAATCGACTGACGATTCTATGATCGACACGCTTGTGAAAATGAGTGGTACAACGCACGAGGCGCGGGTCGATCAAAAAACGGTTACGCGGGATAACGAGCGGATTTTATATCAGAATGAAGGCAAAATCAGTTACACGATGCAGACCAGAGAGCGTCCAGTCCTTATGTTTAATGATTTCATGTTTATTGAGGCACGTAACTCGATCATCATTAAGGCGGGAACGAGCCCCATCTGGAACCGTAATGAATCCGCCTACCCGATGTCATACCGTCTCTTTCAAAATCAGATCACTCTTCCAGGCAAGAAGTTTAGCCTGCAGACCATTCCAACAAATTCGTCGGCCAAAGATTTTGATGTTAGAAAAAATCAGCCAGATTTCTTTAATATGTTGGAGCAACGTCTGAAACAAGCTAGAATGGCCGATTCAATGAAACAAGCATATTTGGAGGCGTACGGACTCAGCGAAACCGATTTGATTCGCCAGGATCAGAACGTTGTAGCGGATGATATCATGCATGCGATTAACAGCAGACTCTATAACATTTCACATCGATCTGTAGCCAGCATGGAGGATTTTGAAGATATAGAGGAAATGGATGAGTACGGTAACATCTTAGATACAGCGGTGGATAACGTAGAGATCGTGCAAGAGGTGGCTAGAGCGCTGAACCTACAAAGCGAACACCAGCAAAAGCGTTATGCGGATGGTCTACTCAGTCGTGATGATTTAATTTCGATCGGTGGCCAGGTTAATCGCCAACTGGATAAAGTGCTCGCAGCTGCTTATGCAGAATCAAGATCATATTTTGAAGATGCACCGGGATTCCGTACAAGTGAAAACGGGGAGCTGGTAAGCGATAGCGGTATATTATACGTTCGCAGCTCAAGCGGGTCCAATAAAGCCGATATCGATGCTCTGCAAGAAGCAGAGCGGGACGAGGATTCACGTGTATTCGGTGACGACTTTACCGGAAACGAGACTTTCTACGAAGTAACGGATGCGTTTATAAAGTATCTATCAGGTCTTGAATCATGGCGGGATCTGGCACAGGGCCGCTTCGATCAAGAAGCAAGTCGTGCATATCAACGACATATGCAATAAGTAAAGATACAAATAAACATGAGGTTGTGAAGAATGGGTGTTTTGTTACCTCGGACCTACTAATTGTTTAACAAATGCAAGGATACAAGGAGCGAAAGCTCCTTTTTTCTATGGTATAATATACCTACATAATTAACTTGAAAACGCTGAATACAGAGCGATACGAATGCAATATTGGGTATGGAAGGGGTTTGCGAACCATGATTGGGCAGTATGGAAAAAATACAAACGATAGACGTTATCGCGATCTTGCGGAATACATAACAATGCGAATGCTTACTCAGGTTGTGCCGGACTTAAAACAAAAGGGAATCACGGTCACTGCGTCAATGATGCAGCGTTTTCGAGATGGATGGGAACGAAATGGTCAGCCGCTTGATTTTACCACCATGCTCGTGAAACCGAGTGATGTCGTACGGTTGCTACGTGGAACCGGGGCTACTTCGTTCGGAGAAATGGGTGGAAATGACTCTCTTGAAGCGGGTGTGAAAGATTTTTGGAAGAAATGCGTTGTGGAATATGACAATGCAGCAGCACAGGGCAATTTCTTACACGTCGTAACGGACCCTGAAATTCGTCAGCATGTGCTCCGTAATGGACAAGGCCCGATGAGTAAGGCTTTCTTTGTTCATCGGGAGAAATCTCTTCGGGAGATGAACCCAGGAGATCCGGTTACGCTCTATGATCGGGTAGACACGACGTATCAATATACCAGCCACGTTACAGGCGGCGTAGCACCAGAGCGTGTCCAAGTGAGAGCGGAGCAACCAGCTTCCAGTCCAGCAAGCGTTCCAGCACCAGCAGTTAGTAATAATCAGAACCTGAACGAATATGTGACCGAAGAGCGGCTTCTTGGCTGGGATGGTGGTGTTTTTGAGGATAGGGTGTATCGTGGGCTCCGACATATTATAGGGGCTTATATTACAAAAGCGGATGCATTGGAAGTGGCAAAGAATATCGACAGCCATATGTTGTTCGATGCTGAACTGGCTCACAACAGTGCAGACCTGCTGAGACACATGCGCTCGAATGGATACGATTTCAGTGTCCGGGATAACGGCAACCGAAATCAAATTGAGGTTCAAATGACGGTCGGGAATCGAACAAATGTCCGGGTGTTTGATCCGGAAGCGAACGGCAGCTATATTGGCCGGGTTTACGACGCATCGAACGCATACTACTTCAATGTAAAAGGTTCCAGAGACGTGAAACAAGCCACAAAGTTTACGTCTGCTGATTCCATTGCGCTTCTTGATTACGTGACAGGGAACAAAGCGGGTCGTGTAACGAAATCGGTTAGTACAGATTCGAGTAGCGTCCAACTTACGGGTGTGGATTCAAAAAAATCCCTGCAAGTAACGCCAATCGCAGGACGGTATCGTTCATTTGTTTTTGGTAACGAGGTTGAAGCTCAAGCGTATATTGAAACCGCAATAGCGGAAGCTCAGCGTTCAATTAACAATCAATTTAAAGCGCACGAGCTTCAAGCGTTAATTGATAAAGCTTTAGATGATGAAGAGATGTTGATTACAGGTCCTGAATTCCAAGGTGAACTTGAGACATTGTTCTCGGCGGACGACATGATTAAGGAAGCGCAGGAGCGAGCAGCGATGATGGCGTTCCATTCGGAACATGGTGGCCGGGATTACCTGGAGCGAGTGCAGAATGAACTCGTCGGTAGCTACGGTGAGGGATTTAATCCGGAAGTTGTTATGAATCACATGATGCAAACCGATCGGGGCAATGAACGAGATGCGATGATGTCCGCGCTAAAGATGGTGCAGTATGATATCTCGAAAATTAAGGGTAACGATTTTGCGGTTGGTGCTGCTCGGGATCGGTTGATTGCATTCAATGCTAAAACAGCTAAGACCCTAGATGAACTTGAAGATCCTATGCTGAAACACGCGCTTCAAACCGTACAGGATACGTTGAAAGAGAGCGGAGTGACCGGCGTTGAAGGATATGAGACACGTCCCTCGGTAAAAATTGACGAGAACGGCATCATTCAGTGGGAAGGGAACCGGCGTACGGGTTCCGCTAAAGAGATGCAGAGATGGCAAAAAATTAGTGGTGAAGTCGGGCAGGTTTTCGTTCCGAATGAACATGGCATCATCGAAACCAAATTCCAAGGCGGCAATAACTATGGGATTGTGCCTGGATATACAGGGTACTTCTCTTTTGAAGGTGAATACGAAAACCGGATGAGTCGTTTCCGGGTCAAAGGTTTTGAACATCACTTAACAGAGAAAATTCGTGCGCAGGTTACGCATCAATTGACACGGCCTTTTAATAAAACGATCAATAATATTCCGACAACACTGGATGCAAGTAGCATCAATGGATTGTATCACGGAGATGTCTACGGTAAGCGCGTAGAACTGGATTTCATGGAAGTGAGCCAGCTCAATACGAAAACCAAAGAAGCCATTCTGAAGACTCTCTCGAGTCGTGTTCGTTTCAATAATCAGTTTTCGGATCATGCAACGACGAGTGCAGAGACGCAAGCTAAACGAGATCAGGGCGCTGGTGATGATTTGGCATCGTTCAGTTACTGGAAAGCCGCTGGCGAAACGAATATGCGGGTATTGAGCGAAGACCTTGAGAATTATGCCGACATGACGATGACGGGTACCGGCAAAACGCAAGGATTGATCTGGTATTTGGCTGATGGCGTTCAACTAAACCCTGATGGAAGTGTAATTCCGTCTCAAGGGATCACCACGGAAAGTGAAAAAATCATTCCGGACAAAACGGCGCTTCAAAAGCTTCCGTATTTCGATAATAAGGCACATAATGCATGGGATCGTAACCAGATGTCCTCAAATCAGCTGATGACGGCACTGAAGGTCGATGAAGGTGTTGGTACGGCTCTCATGAGCTTTGGCGGTTGGACGTTTGACGACAGCTATGCCGTATCCAAAGAATTTGCGGAACGTAATAAGATTTTCGGAAATACATCCAATGATGAAAGCATGCATGTGTTAAAAGAAACGGTTGCTCACATTGCGAGTGGCGGAGATAAACTCGATATTTTGAATGGTACGGGAATGATCTGGTCGGACGAAGTGCTGGCTGAAGGAGTCCGTGCATGGAGCGCAGGTCTAGACGAAGATGTTTCGTTTGATGCTTACTTGGAAACACAGGGTCGATTTCGTCCATTGCAACGTGGAGACAAGTTGTCTGATTTCGGTGGTAACAAAGGTACGATCGGTATCGTGATCGACCGGCATATGCCGGATGATGAAGCGAAAGCGCAGAAGCTCGACAAAGAAGTTCGGTTCTTGCGAGCGAATCCGGGTTTGGATGTTGTGAGTGCTCCTTATTCTATGCTCTCGCGTCATAACGCAGGTGTTGTGAAAGAATTGATGAGCGGGGACGTAAAAGACCTGGTAGATCCGGATACGGGCGAAGTATTCAAAGGAGCGATGGGTCAACTCAACATCATCGTCACGGATATGAAGGTTGATGATAAGACGCATGCATACAGCCGGGAAGACGTACTAAGTGGGAAGGGTCGTAAAGCAAGTGGACAGCTTGCCTGGGCGCTTCAATCTAAACATGCGACAGGAATTCTAAATGAGATTTACGGACGAAATGATGCAGCATGGAGCACGTACCGTGAGTATCTCATTGCAACGGGTTTAGACATGAAGGCGGACGGGACGATCGTTAATGATTACCAGCCACAAGCAGATGAGGAGCGAAATCATTTTCAGTTTGATACGAATACGGAAGCATCCAGCTTCCTCGACCAAATTAAGTCACAAGGTGGCTTCCTGGATATACCGTTTGAGGTTTCGTTCCAGTCAGGTGAAACAACATCCAGTATCCCGGTGTTGTCTGCCAGCTTGCGGCAGAATGTTGAGTTGATAGATGGTTCAATGCGGCGTTCTGATTTTACGAACTATTATGCAAATATCTATAAGGCGGTTGGAGAATATGAAGCATCCGGCGATGATGAAGGTCGCCGCAAAGCTCAATTGAAGGCTCAGGAACAGTTCGATAAGATTCAATCGACCATTATAGACCGTCAATTCAATGGTGGCCATAACGGTAAGCATAGCTTCCTTCGGGAAAAGATTATGGGCAAACGCCAACATAATTCGGCAACGGGCGTCGCGATGGTTGATCCCCGCCTTAAAATTGGTGAAGGTGCTATGAACCAAGAGATGATGGATGCCTTGGGAGCTAAAGAAGGGGATGTCGTCATGATGTGGCGTGACCCGGTTTGGCGCGATGGTGCAATTCGTGCAATCACCGTCGTTAAAGATGATAGTGTGCATGGTGTGGCCATCAATCCAATTGCAGATAAGTCTCATGATATGGACTTTGATGGTGATTCCGTGGGATTGATCAAATTTGATACGTCAGCTGCAAATCAGGATCTTGTTGAGAAGTTCTCCCATTGGGCGAATATGATCGATAAAGGTAATGGTAAAGAGCAGTTGTATTACCAGACTGGTATGGATTTGGCTTCAGCTGAAGCGAGAGCGGCTAAACTTGGCGACAATTCGCCGAAAGAACTGTACGATCGGGCGGAGAAAAATGCGAAATCCTCTAATCCTAAAGTGCTGCAACAATCCCTTCGTGATTTAACAGCATACAGTCACAAATGTTTCCGTGAACATGGCTTTGGTGGCGACTTCGTATCGCTCGTAGATGACAAGTCCGTTTATCGTTCGTTTAAGCAAATGGTTGATAACGGGGCGAAAGGGAATCCGAAAAAGCTTGAGGATTACATGAAATATCATATGGGCGCAAAAACGGATGCGGACGCTCGCGGAATCCAGTACGCAACAGGCGTTAAATCTGATGATACGGGCCTTGCTGGCGCATTCAGTCAAAAGCTTGTTGCGATTATGCGTAACGATAATATTAAGGCTGCGCTTGAGTCGATGTATCCGTTGACACAAGGTACGCTGCAAATCAAACATGATGCGGAGCATGCGAGAACGGTCAATGAGATTCTAACCGACGACATGAACAAAACGTTCCGGGGAAAGGATATCACCAAACCGAAACGATCGCTAACGCCAAACATGTTTAAAGCGCAGCTCACTAATATTATGGAGAATAAAATGAAGGTTGACGTTAACGAAGAGTACATTCAAGCCGTTACAGATACGCTGACCTATGAGGGACAGATTATTCCGCTCAAAGAGGCTATGACAATCAAAGGTTCCCCGATGGATCGTGTAGCATATGGCGGGGGTTATGAGGAGCTGAAGCGACTTGCGATTAATGGTGAATCACTCCTGCAAGGAGAGCAAAACAAGTTGTTTGCTCCATTCTCTATGCGAAATGCGAATGAGCAGACGAGGCTTGCGAAGAAGGATACGCAGCGCGTAATTAAACCATCCATCGCTACGCCGAGCTTGGAGTTGGACTCGAATGGTGCGGATGTAGAAGAAGTAGGAATGAGCCTTTAGGATTTGAAAAAAAGCGAGCTGGTGAAATTCCATCCGCTCGACTTTTTTTTGATTTATATTTATTGAAAATATTAATAAAACATTGTATGAACAGTGTTTTTATAAAAATATTTATTTGATATTCTCTAAGGGGGATAGGTTTTGGATCGTAGTGGTGAATAGGCGATTATCCGGTCCCACCGACCGACTCGTTATTGAGAAAGAAAAAGAACGTATCACCATATAAATGTGAGGCCATAAGCAAGCCCGCCCGGTTTTCTAAAGAAAGGAGAATGAAATGAAATTTTTAAGTAAATATAGCCTGCTTCTATTTTTTTTCGTCTTTTTATCTATCGTTGTTCTGCAAAAGCAGGCAAGCGCCGCTTCCAATGTGGATTTTATTATTTCACCAGTCAAGGAAGTTGAGCAATCAAGCGGGTATTACCGAGACAAGGTTAGCGGAGGGGAAACGAAAAAGTACACCTTTTATGTGGAAAATCTCATCAAAGAACCGATTGATTTGTGGATCTATCCTGCAGATGCAGTCCCTATGGTTAACGGGGGGAAAAGCTTCATGTTAAAAGGCGAGAAAAATACCTCAGTAGGTTCCTGGATATCCCCATCTAAAGAAGAAATGGTCCATTTAAAACCCCTTGAAAAGAAAAAATACGTCTACACGGTCAACGTACCTAAGGATCTGAAACCTGGGGAATACGTTGGTGGTGTCGTAGCGGAGCAGATTCCAAAAGAGGATCAAAAAGCAGTTGAAGCCAGCAAAAACCAAGCAGTCCTTTTGATCGAAAGAATCCCCAGAATAGGGGTACAGATTGTGATGGAGAAACAGAAAGAGCTGGCTGTTCAAGATATGAGTATCGATGATTTTAAGCACAGCTACATAAGTAACGGTTACTCACAGCTGACCGTCAAACTGACAAACACTGGAACGGTCCTGCAACGACCCAATGGTGTGATCATCATTCGTGACGCCAACGGTAAGGGGATTTACAGCCAGGCTTATGATGCTGGCGCTAGTGAAAAGTCAATGTACGCCGGGAAAACGGCTGATATGGTCTATTACGTTGAAGACCAAATCCTATGGCCTGGTGAATACAGTGCCTACTTTGAAGCTAATTTCAACGAAAAAAAGGTGTCTCGAACCTTTAACTTTACGATCACCGAGGCGGACGCACAGAAGGCACAGGAAAGCCTAAGTAATGCAGGGTTATTACAAGGACGTGGCTTAATGGATTGGCTGAAGAATCATCCATGGGTCATCTTTGCTGCAGCTGGGTTACTTTTACTCATTTTAGGGCTGTTTATCTTCCTCCTGATCCTTTTACTCAAAAAGAAAAAGAACGAAAAAGAAGAGGAAGTTAAGAATCGCCGGCGGGCAGCTCGTCAACCAGTACGTCGTTCTACTCGCCCCCCTCATCACTAATCTTTTCTCAGAAGGGGGGGGATTTAGATGTGATGTTCGATCAGAAGTTGAAGGAAAAGGACAAAAAAAGGGGATGTGCGTGCATGAAACGATTATTGGTTTCTGGTTTGGTAGTTCTTGCTTTGGCGCTACCAACTGTTGTCTCGGCTGAAGACATCGAAAAAGAAGTACAAGTGACGGGTGGCAATCTGTTGGTGACACAATCGAAACTGGACTTTTCAGATATTACTCTTGCTGTTCGTCAGCAACAAAAGTCTCAAGCAGTCGTAACATCACGAGTTATTGACAATCGGGGCAATGGTCACGGTTGGAGCGTTAGCCAGTCTGCTACTGATTTTGTAACCACTATTAATGGAGTAAACTATTATATTCCTATTGATTCGGTAAAAGTGACGGCAACATTGAAAAATACGATCTCAGGAATACCACTTGACTTCACTCATGGTGGCCATTTAGCCAAAGATCAAGCGTTATCGCATCAGGCAACACCAATATTCTCGGCCGACGTAAGCACGGGACAAGGAGCTTATGACTTTGAGCTTCTTTACTCTCTTTCACTGCCGCAGATTATAAAAGCGGGAGATGGAAAAGAAATCGGTGTTATTGCTGGAACGTACCGATCTACAATTACGACTACAGCTACATCGGGAATTTAAAGGAGGGTGAAAAGTGAATAACATTGAGAAGAAAGATAGAAAGAAATACACCATCCGTGTTGGATGGAAGCGAAGTCTAATTGTGACACTCGTTATAGCTTTGCTAATAGGAACATTTTCCTTCGTAGATTTTGGACCAAAAGCGCAAGCGGCAGAGTACAGTAGAATTATTGGGGTTGAAAACTATGACGAAGGTAACGGACAATCTACTGCGGGAAGAAGTTTTAATTTCCTAGAACTTGAAGGGGGTCGCAGAGTAGGTTTGAGCGGCTCTAACGCAAGTCAGCCTTTGCAGGGGGATTATTTGAAGGTTAGAAGGTATAGTGAACCTTTCACTATCTCCAAACCTAAACACTTGTATATAGACTCAAGTAATGATCTCTTTTATCAGGAAGATACAGGTACTCCCAAGAAGATGGCTTCGGGAGTAAAAGATTTCCAAGGATATAACTACTACACTGGTACAAGTTTTGACAGCTTCTTCGCTCATAAATTGGACGAAACAGTAGAAGCTTGGGGCAGAGGAACTAATGGCCAACTTGGCATAGGTTATAGCCAAGATAAAACTGTGGCTACCAAAGTGGTAGATCCTACTGACCCCACAGAAGATCTCAAAGGCATTAAAAAGATGATATCTCTTTCAACTATCACACGGAAAAGTGCAATACTTTTAGTGGGAGACGGAAAGGTCTATTTGATAGGCACGGCTTTTGGGAAGGATTCCTTGATTAAAGCAGTACCTGTAGATGTAACCTCTATTTTCCCTGCATTTGATACAGCGGACGAGTTTGATATGTTCCGTATAAATGGAGAGGACAGTTCTAAAGAGGAAGTTATGCGGGTCTTTGAGATAAAAGGCAAGCAATACACCTTAAGAGATTTGTCAGTGTATAATCCTGAAGTTGCAAATACTTATGAGACCGAGACGGCCAATTTCTACCCTGTTCCAGACGGAATAGATGCTAGGAACGTAATCAAGATCTCTAATCAGGTGACAAATCCTCACTCTGGCAAATCAGAAAACCGTTATATTTTAGTGCATTTGTCAGAGAGCAAGGTTCTTACTCTCTGGGGCTCTCCTATAGAGCAATATTCAGATGCGTATAAGTTCGTGACTTCAGGTACCGCTACTTTTAATTCCTCTCCACAGCAAATAGCCACAGGGGTGGATTATTTTTCAGCGACAAGTGGAGGGCACATTTACTTTGTTAAAGGCGGGAATTTGTTTTATGTAGGGACCAACCAATTAAACAATTCTGGACTTACCGGAGGACCTTTCCTTACTCCCATAAAGATAGTGGGTCCGGCCAACGAACTAACTGATCTTAAAAAGTTCTACCACACCAACATGGGTAACTACTACTTGAAAAAAGATGGAACATTGCTCGGTTGGACTACACAAGGGGCTATTTTTACCCACAAAAGAAAATACATCGATTTGATATCGTATAGAGATTCCCCTAGTGGTCTTACGGTGGTAGGGCTGGGGGAAGATTTCGGATTATATCGGATGTGGAGTACTTCCGAGTCAACTGGAAGCCCAATGGCGACAGGAGTAGCTCCTAAAGATTATATTGCTCCAGTCGTCAAACCAGAAACTCCGATCTTAACAACAACGTCGCAAGACAAATTCGACCAGTTTACGGTCTCCGTTAATTATGGGACTAGTGCCGATTTGAATGTCAAAGAATACCGAATCAATGGTGGTGCGTGGACGCCTTACACGGATGAGTTTGTTATAACGGATACTGGCGCTGTAAGAATTCTAGCAAGATCTGCGGACAACAAGGGTAACATTAGTGATGAAGGTGTGCTGCAAATCGTAAGTAATCCTATTGTTATTAGTGCAGGAGAACCAAATGTTACTAAGGTTTCAGCTAATGAGTTTAAAATAAGCGCACAAGCAACAGGCGCTGTTAAAATACAAGTTAGAGTTGATGGTGCGGCTTGGCAGAATCACAACAGAGCAAATAATCTTTTGCTTGATGCAGGTCAACATACCATCGATGTACGGCTATTAAATGCGAGAGACGAAGAGTTGGTTAACAAGTCCTTCACAGTAACGGCAGATAGTACAGCACCTGTGGTTGTCCCAAAACCTACTGTAACTCAAACAGGACTGAACAGTAGTTTTAGATTGAACCTTGATGTTCAATACGACACATCTGCAGGAGAAGCGCAATATTCCGTAGATGGTGGTACTTGGGCTACAACAACAGGAACAATTTCTGTTTCAAACGATGTACACACTGTACGAGTAAAAGTCGTTGCAACAGACGGTACGGAAAGTGAAGTTGTTGATTTCGTGACAACTAAAACTGACCCTAAAGTAGCGATGGATAATGACACTCTTGAAATAGATCTGGGCGTTACTGCACCTGATCTTAAAATATACTACAAAGATAATGTGAATGGTGTCTGGACTGAATATACTGGACCAGTGACTTACCCGCCGGGAACTTATACATTTGATATAGAAGTTCGTGAAGACACTTCTGGCGATGTTGTTTATAGTGGAGGTCCTTTCACACTTGTTGTGCCTGATCCCAATACAGGTAATCCAGGTAACGGTGGCACGACACCAACACCAGATCCAGGTACCGGCACGCCGGTTGGACAAGAAGATGTTGATTTCACGGTAAATAGCGGAGGACTTAGCTCACGCTTCGAGGGAGCAGACCTCTCAACGATCATTATCGACAACACTAATCCGTACCAATCCATTAATTCGGTCAGCCGTGCTTTGCTGGAGGACAGCCGAGGAAACGGAAAAGGGTATCAATACAGTTTGGATGTGACCGATTTTGTGTCAGATCCAATGCAGGATAACTCAACAAATTCGCAAAATTTGGTTGTCAGCATTCCGGCTAATTCGTTGTCGGTCGACGTTCTTAATTCGAAAACCCTGAATGGACCGCCAGCTGAGTTGTCCAATGTTGGAAAACATGTGTTCACTGGTACTGGTCCTGAAATGTTGGCCACGGCTAATTCTTTTGAGGGGATGGGGTACTATGAAATTCCGCTTAACTTTACGTTGAGTGTCCCGGATCGTGTCAAAATCACCTCATCCGGATCTGGGAGTAAGTTTATTCCGGGAGAATCTACTGGTCTTATGGCAGGTATTTATAAATCGAAATTCACCTTTACACTCTCATCAGGTATTTAGGACCCTGCTAATTTAAGAAGGGAGGTGGACCTATGTGATGTTAGTTCAGGAAGCTGACGGTGTTGGACTAAAAAAGGGGATGTGAAGGTATGAAAAGATTATTGTTTTCTGGTTTGTTAGTTCTTGCTTTGGCGCTACCAACCGTAGCCTCGGCTGAGGACATCGAAAAAGAAGTACGGGTGACGGGTGGTAATCTGTTGGTCACACAATCCAAACTGAATTTTGCGGATATTAATCTCGCAGTTCGTCAACAGCAAAAGTCTCAAGCAGTTGTAACAACGCGAGTTATTGATGATAGGGGCAATGGTAATGGTTGGACAATAAGTCAGGCTGCTACTGATTTTGCAACAACGATCGATGGGAAGGAATTCTATATCCCTATTGATGCCGTAAAAGTGACGGCATCATTGAAAAATACGATTTCAGGAATACCACTTGACTTCACTAATGGTGGCCATTTAGCCAAAGATCAAGTGTTGTCGCATCAGTCTACACCAATATTCTCGGCCGACGTCAGCACGGGACAAGGTGCATACGACTTTGAGCTCCAGTACTCACTTTCATTGCCGCAGATTATAAAAGCGGCAGATGGAAAAGAAATTGGAGTTGTTGCAGGAACGTACCGATCTACAATTACGACTACGGCTACATCGGGAATTTAATGGAGGGTGAAAAGTGGATAACACAGAGACGAAAGATAGAAAGAAATACACCATCCGTGTTGGATGGAAACGAAGTCTAATTGTGACTTTGGTTATAGCGTTACTTGTGGGGACTTACTCTTTCGCCGATTTTGGACCAAAAGCTCAGGCAGCAGAATATGTTAAAGTAGACAGTGTTACCCCTTATACCGACGCTTACAGTGGGCCTACGGTTGGTTACTCCTTCAATATGAACGATGGCAGTTATTTTCAGGTTAGTTCGTGGAATTTTTACATCGGCACAAGTTTCCCCGCCGGAGTAAAAAAGGCTAAAGCTCTCAGCGGCCCTAATAATATTTATCTGACGGATACAGGAGAGTTGTGGTCAGGATCTCCCGCGGTCAAAGTGTTAGATAATGTCAAAGACTTCGAGGTAATGGCAGAAAACGCACAGAGCCTGTATACAAGTTATTTTGCACTAATGAATGATGGAACTGTACTTGCTTGGGGCAAAGGTACTTCCGGGCAGTTGGGTATCGGGTATAAGCAGGATAAAACGGTTCCAACAGAAGTTATTGACCCCGAAACCGGTGATCCGATGGAAGGTGTTAAGAAAATCATTTCTAGCGCGTCCGATAACCTCCTCCTAATTAAAGATGGAAGTGTGTACATGGTAGGTAATATCTTCCTGAATACTACCAGCTTCACAACAGCGGCTCCTGTAAAAATGAACGCTAAATTTCCTGCGTTCACGACAGCGGATCAATTCGAAATGAAAGCTGTTGAAAACAGGACTGCTTTGAGAGAAGGAAACCATTTTTACGGTAACTCTTTCGGAGGGTCTCAGGAAGCTTCTAGAAGGGTGTTTGTTATTAATGGAAAGTCGTATTCTCTGACAAATTTCTTCGCTTACGATAAAAGAGACATTTACTATGGCTGGGGAGAAACATACCATAGCCAAGGTTTGATAGAACTACCTGCGGACATCAAGGTGGAGAATCTGGTTAAGATGGGAGCTTACAGCTTTCAAAGCTACTCTAAGAATGATTTAAACGTAAGTACAGGCTATCTGAATCTTGATCAGGGTAAGCTGGAGTACTGGGGAACTACTTTTGCCTCTTGGGGTAAGCTTCCTGCCAATTTTTCCTCCACAAGAATGCAGATAGCCACAGGAGTTGAGAAGGTACAGGGTACAGGGTTGGGAACCATAATGTTCCGGAAAAGTAATGGAAATCTTTATGTTTCCGGAACAAATTATGAGCGTCTTTCTGGCACGTCAGACACTTTACCTGCGATACCCATCCGAGTTACGGGACCGGAGAATCAGATAAAAAATATCAAAGATTTCGGTATTAAAGTGTCAACCTCTTCATACTCCGACAAAAGTGTCTACGCTTTGCAAGAGGATGGTACAATGCTTACATGGAATCAGGACGGTGCTGTAACGACCTTGCCTGACAAGTATTTGTCGATGTACACCATGAGACAGAATGAAGAGGGTCTAACAGAAATCCTAGCTATCCGGGAAGACGGAGCTCTGGGGAGATTTGATAGGTATTCTACGAAATTTGTTCCTTATACAAATTCTCCGGTAGTCTATCCTGCAGATTATGTTGTTCCGGTAACCAAGCCAGAGACTCCAGTTCTTACAACAACGTCTCAAGATAAGTTCGACCAGTTTTCAGTATCTATTAATTATGGAACTAGCGCTGATCTTACTGTTAAAGAGTATCAAATCAACAGCAAAGGGTGGACTCCTTACACAGGTGAGTTTGTAGTAACCGATACAGGTTCCGTAAGAATCTTAGCTCGTTCTGCAGATAGCAAAGGTAACATAAGCGATGAAGGGGTCCTCCAAATAGTAAGCAACCCTATTGTGATTGATTCAGGGGAACCCAACGTTACCAAGGTATCTGCAAATGAGTTTAAGGTTTCTGCAAAAGCAACAGGTGCAGTTAAAACTCAAGTTCGAGTAGACGGTGCGGCTTGGCAGAATCACAACGTAGCTAACAGCCTTTTGCTTGACCCAGGTTCGCACACTATCGATGTGCGATTGTTGAATGCGAAAGATGAAGAACTAATTAATAAGTCCTTCACTGTAACAGCAGATGATCCTACTCCGGTGATTATAGCTAAACCTATTGTAACTCAAACGGGACTGAACAGTACGTATGGGTTAAACCTGGATGTCCAGTTTGATAGTGCGGCAGGAGAAGCTCAATACTCAGTGGATGGCGGAACATGGACAGCAACCACGGGGACAATCTCTGTTCTGAACGGTGTTCACACTGTGAGAGTAAAAGTAGTTGCAATTGACGGAAAAGAAAGTGAAGTTGTAGACTTTGTAACTACTAAGGTTGATCCTAAGGTTGAGTTTGACAATGGAGACTTTAAGATTGACATTGGTGTAATTGCACCTACTTTGAAAAATTACTACAAAGATAATGTGAATGGAGTTTGGACTGAGTATACTGGTCCTGTAACTTATCCGCCTGGAACTTACACATTTGATGTAGAGATTCGGGAAGATGCTTCTGGAGATGTTGTATACGTTGGAGGACCGTTCACACTCGTTGTGCCTGATCCAAATACAGGTAATCCGGGTAACGGTGGCACAACACCAACACCGAATCCAGGTACCGGCACGCCGGTGGGACAAGAAGATGTTGATTTCACGGTAAATAGCGGTGGACTTAGCGCAAAATTCGAGGGAGCGGATCTCTCTACGATCATCATTGACAGTACCAATCCGTACCAATCGATCAATTCAGTAAGCCGCGTTTTGATTGAAGACAGCCGTGGTAACGGTAAAGGTTATCAGTACAGTATGGATGTGACTGACTTTGTCTCTGAATCCATGCAAGATAACTCAACCAATACACAAGGCCTTGTCGTGAGCATCCCGGCGAATGCATTATCCGTGGATGTGTTAAATACTAAAACGATTAACGGACCGGCTGCGGAGCTATCTAACGTTGGTAAACATGTCTTCACGGGTACTGGCCCAGAAATGTTAGCCACGGCAAAAGCGTTTGAGGGTATGGGATACAATGAGATCCCACTTAACTTTACGTTGAGTGTTCCCGACCGTGTGAAAATTGTTTCCTCCGGAACTGGAAGTAAATTTGTTCCTGGAGAGTCTACAGGTCTTATGGCTGGTATTTATAAGTCGAGGTTTACAATCACCCTTTCTTCAGGTATCTGATTTAGATAGGGGTATTCATAATCAGCAGATTCCGTTGAAGCAGAATCCTCAAATCATTGAAAAAACCGGGTTGGTGAACAAATCACCAACCCGGTTTTTGTTATAAAATATATGTAAAATGATAAAAAACGATGAATGCTCGCGTATTAGCAGTACGAGTACCATATTAGCGCAGTGAATAGACATGTAATCAAAGAACTGGATAGCAATGGCTTGGATCAATTTTATAATACATATCTTAAAGAAGTGAAGGAGTAGTCCAAAAGTAGAGGGTGGATAGTTGGAACTTTAGTCCCTGTGAGAATGAAAATACAGGTTTGTGGAACTATTCGCCAACCTGCTTTTCACTAATGTTATAATAGAAAAGTATCAGAAACGTTGTACACACAGTGTTTTTGTTAATATTTATTTGTGGTATACTGTTAAGGATCTAACAGCACTTTAATTTGATCCGATTTAAAGTCTATTAAATAATGAATGACACATACAAATGAAACTACTAATCATTAACCGATTTAATCAAGGAAGAAACCAATAGATAAAATATAAGTCACTTTGTCAGCAGGGGAAACTGTCCTGAGAGCAAGAGAGAAACGGAACACGTGTCAGTCCAGAACTATAAGATGATGATGACTAGTATACAGAGAGTGAATTGGTTGAACGGCACCAATGGACTGATTAAGCTTAACGAGTTGGAGGCCGGATCAGGTCACTTTTACATGGATTAAGAACATTAGTTAACGAGAATGAAGGCGCAAGAAAGCTTTTAAACTGACAAAACCGGTCACATCTTGAAGGTAGGTTTTATATATTTCTCTTTATTATGATAATTACACTATCTGAAAAATTCACATATATAAACCATAAACCCACAAAAATTCGTCTCAAAGGATAAGTTAACACCCAAAATATCCCAGAAAAATAACGGCTAAAATGTTGTATATATGGGAGTTTCCTTCATGCTATACTGAGTTGAAGTGACAACTAGAGACTACAAGATGGGGAAAATTCAAGAAATAATACGCTTTTATTCGGCAATATTCGACATGGATTCGACATGAATTCGACAATAAAAGGAGAGTTATGGTAGCATGACGATATTGGATATGTCGCCAGAAATTCGGGTCAAGAACAATTATGAGTCGCTTTATTACTCAGTTGACTCAAACGATCCAGAAGTCGATGAAATTCTGCGTGAGCAAATTCAAAAAGCGTTTATTGATCACGATGTGCTCCTATCGGATCGACCAAGCCAAGAATTACTCCGAGAAGTAATGCTGGACGCCTACAGAGAAACCATGAAAGAATTGGGCGGATCAGAACCGACAAAGTTACAGATGAAAGCATTCACGCATGAATTTGATCGTTTCACCAAGGATCACATTGATTTCTATGAGGGAACGTTTAAGAGGTATGAAGCGAAGTATCAGGGGGATACCGTGGATCTAGTAGCTGATTATGAACGAACTTTTCAAGGTCAAGAAGATGAGTTATCTATGGTGGTAGGGAAAACGAATAAGGAAATCGAACGTATACAAACAGATTCAAAAATGTCGTATATGGGTCACGTACCCCAAGCCACTGTTCCAGTCGCTCATTTTGATTACGAGCCGGCAGCTTCAGGATACATTCGTAGTGACGAAGAAAAAGAGATTAATTCTAATCTTCAGTATGCTGTAAATGATCAGGAATTGGAAAGCGACGGACCTGAGGTTTAATGTAAATGTATATTTTTTCGTGATAAATTTAATACTTATAAAACAGGAAAAACACTGGACTGAGAGGGGTTTAGTTAATGAAAGAGAAAAACATCAACGAACATGATGATGAACTAGAAGTAGAAGAAGAAGATGATTCTCCGAAAAGTAAGGGTAAGAAGTATGGTATCGGGGTTGAGAGAAAACAAAATTATATTATCGAGAGGGCTGCAGAAGAATCTGGAATTCATCCAGATACGGTTAAAACTTCGTGGGAAGCTTGTTGGGCAGTGATGCAGGATGAATTGGAAATAGGTAACTGGGTAAAGTTACACGGAAAAGGACTTTTCTATTTATCAAAACGCAAATCAAGAATAGGAAGAAATCCTTCAACATTGGAAGAATTCGAAGTACCTGAAAGGGAAGCTATGGCTTTCCAAACGAGCCCAGCATATGCGAAACGCTTGCGTGAAATTCGTGCTAAACGCAGTCGTGCTAAAAAAGAAGATTCTACACAGAACTGATACCTTATAGCGTGCTTATGTATCGTGACTTGTATTCTTTGGAATGTGTGGTTTGGGGTGTATTAGGCAAAATCTATAATTCATTCTCGAAAAAAATGGAAATTTAATTTCACTTTTTGCCAAGTTTGAAGTATTTACTGGAAGAATGAGGTAATGTGAAATATATCCCTACCATCACCAGAGTGAAGAAGGGTTGACGGCAGTAAACAACTAGCGAATGCATCTAGCAGTACGTCACCGTTTACATATTTGGCTGTTCGTGAACTCAAAAAACGAACCGGGTATGGGTTCGACTTTTTCTAAAACGTAAAATGGCATTAACTTGACGGTTACGTATAGTAGGGATTGCTCCCAGCTCAAATGTCGATGCCTCGTAACAATAGGGGACAGATCAATTGGGATACCGTTTCAGTACCCTGAATTAGCGTGAGACGATATCACAACCGCCGAAGTCACCGCATGTGGGTACATTCCATCGTTTGAGATCGGCTTTCCTGACAATGAGGGCATTCGATTATAATCTTCTTGAGCCCATATGTGAAAAGGCCGCAAATTCACGGAGATATGCATAACGAATGAATTAGGATATGCCTCAGGCGAGCAGGAAACATTTAGGAGAGCTGTATAGCTTTGCGATCCGGAAAGAAGGATCGAGATTTGTGAAAATAGTTCATTGGATTTGACTAAACGTTTTTCACCATCTGGTCTACGAGCCTTTTTCGCACTTAAATGCGTATCTGGTAGGGCGGATGTACCAACCTGTACAATGAATCGATAACGTCCCGATTTTACGTGTTTATTTTTGTCCAGCGATGAGTTAATGTAACCGTAAATCACTGCCTCTTGATTGTCCATTATTCGGTGCTCCTTTGTTTTTTAAAGTTCCACTTTTTTCGGCTATCCAGGTTTACCAGAATAACTTGTTTAACGTTCAAGAGAGTGAAGGCTTAACCTCAAAGAAGTCACGGGTATGGCTGCTTGCTGATCTGATATCTTTTTGGTAAACGTCTGAATACAACATTGAGATCAAAAAAAAGACGAACCCGTGAATGGGTTCGTCGTTGATATCAAGAGACTCATGAACATTGTACTTTTATCACGCAAAAAAATTAGCCAGCATATAAGCGCTGGCTTTCCATTAGAGAACGTTTATTTATTTATCACTGAGGAATGACGGCATACCATAGTTTGTGGTCTGGATTACACCCCACAACGAATAAACGCTGTTCTTTGTTGTTATACACAATTTTAAATATGTACTCCATCTTTTCTTCTCCAGCTAGTAGTATTTGACGGTTTAGATGTTTCCTGGTATCTAAGCGGATAGATCGTTTCTCTTTTATGACAGTAAATGTATACGACATTATTGTGAAACGCGATTGTTTAAATTTTTTTGCCGGCTAATCGAATATAAAACCTTATCAGTAAGTTTCATCAGGTTCTCCTTCTCATAGGTCCTTGTATCCGCTGTATGTAGCACACGTGCTATAACTTGGCCAACATTGAAGCGGGGTGCTTATCCATTAATGGTGATCAAGAGATATATCAGATAAGTAACACAACTTAGCATAAAGATCAGTCCAATGGGTATGCCCACCCGACTTATTTTGCTGATAATGATCTGTTCTCTGACTTTACGAAGATCATAAGTTAATTTATTCCTTCTGCAGTAATCAGCTGCAAATTTATCAGCATCAATCTCTTTGGGGTTAAAGAAGTAGGTTAACCAATACAATATGCGACTAAAAAATGCATGGAACCGGCTTTGTTTCTTCGTCGGTAGTTTGTAATTAAAGCTCGTATGTGAATACTGATGCTGCCAGGCATGACGAAGCTCATGAGCTGCCGTAGAGATAGAATCTTTGTTTTTCAGCACAACTGTGTTCTCACGATTTTTCCAGAGATATGCACCACGGTCTAATGAACCATATATTTTCGCGGCTTGCTTAGCTTCTTCGCCATATAATACGGGTGGTGAAATAGCTAAATCGTACGCTATGTTATCAAGATGTGCCTCAAAAAAAATATCATTTGATACCATAAAGTTTCCTCATCTCTTTTATATACTGAAGGTTCTTAAAACGATTTTTTTAGGACAGGATCTTTTTCCAAAGGACTCTATCTGCCCATCTAATAAATTCGTTCTCTGAAGGGTGTGAAAGATGTTCAAACATGCTGCTAAACATTTCTTTAGTTAGCATGTTATATCCGGATTCGTCCGTTTCTCTTATTTCATTAAGTACTTGATGGAATTTTTTTGCGATTTTCTATTTTTTCGGGAGTGAATACTCGACTACCTTTAATCTTCTGTCCTGTAAAAGCCATCATATAGCCTCCATTTGTTTAGGATTGGTCCAAACATTGATTTATTCATTATTCCGTCATTTCAGCCTGTGGTCTACATAATTAGTTCGGATCATTCAACATATTATTCGGTTATCCAATTTTACCAGGATAACTTGTGTAAGTTTTGATGATAGGGGAGGGCCAAACAACGAGAGTGGTAAGGAGAGGTGTGAAGTGCTGCAGCTGAGTACATTAGACCGGGATAATTCGAATACATCGAGTTATCGAAAAAAAGACGAACCCCTGTTGGGATTCGTCCGGATCTCGACAAACATAAAGTTTATTAGGATCTCTTCCCAAGCAATGAATTTGGCTTTTCATGATCCTCAAAGCCATTCCACAATTTCTTCATTTCTTCAATTGTGGCCTTTTTTCCGCTCTCAGAGAGTCGGTATGCATACTTGCTTTCAAGATCTAGATGGGTCTTGCAATCGTTCTGAAGTCTGTTTAGCATCATGCTTTCGTACTTTTTTTGATTCTTTACAAAAATAACAAATTCTCTTCGGATAGGAGAGTTTGGTTCCCCCTCAAAATCTTTGCCTGCCGAATACAAAGACGGCGTTTCACGATCGCCTAACTCAATATCTTTCCACAACATTTCGTTTTGGTCTTTGTAGACTGGACGATCCCAATCATCAGTTCCAATATAGTGTAATTCGAAGTATGTAATCTGCAATTATCTTTTTGGATGCAGACAGAAAGATGGGGATTAAAAAAGGTGCCCTAATAATGGGCGCCGTATTGACTTAAGCTTGTGACGTTCTTGTCGGTTTAAACAGGTTTGTTGTAAAGATTATTACCATTGCAAAAAGAGGAAACGAATAAAGTTCAGGATGAATTACAAGGGAGTAGATAGGGAATACGAATGGGGTAACATACCTACCTAGTAGTATTGTTACTTTTAGTTTGGCAAATCTCCCGCGGAATACATCTCCTCTTAAAACATCCAAAAAATTAAGGGTAAAGACTATGTAGGTATTCATTAATGAAATAAGTAAAGCAAAAGTAATCATCAAGCTACCCGGCCCCAATTCATACCATTCATGAGGGTTGTTCTCGAACATTTTTTTGGCCGAAAAACTAAATGAAAATGAAATTGCAAAGTTGAGTCTTTGAATCAAAACTAAAGTTGGCTGTTGTTGCAACAATTCTTTGACAAACTTTTGAGCGTTACGTTTCTGAAATTTGAATGCCATTATTCTGTTCACCTCCTAGCGTATATTACGTTGAGTTCATTATAAAAGTTTCGACATATGTCATTCATGGCATCTCCTTTTGTACTTGAATTTGGTTTATATTGAGTGTTGTATGTTCAGAGCACGTCACTGACGATTATCGGTCGCTATCACCCTCCTTAATTTTGATTTTATACTCATGGTTAGGGGTGATAATTACAATTTGTATCACTATGGCTACCTGAATTTGATTTCCATTTGCATTTTCTGTATTTCTTGCGCGTTTGAATGCTTCCTCTTTAGTACCTGTAACATCTTGTATCCAATTTCCTGATACGAGACCATTCTTACTTACGCTCTGTAACGTTTAAAAATGAAAATTTATTTACATGTAATTCTCCTTTTGTAATTTTATCTTGAAAAAAATGAAGACCGTGAGAAGAGCGGGAATTTCCCTTGATAGCAGACGAAAAAAAGACAAACCATAAACTCAGTTCGTCTTAAGTGTAATTAAATCTTAAATTAATGTAGCATTCATTTAATCGGCGGGTGTAGCTGCTTGATTTATTTGATTATATAGGGGGAGATTGTGAGGCTTATTCTTGAATTTCGATAACATAAAGTTAACTATTTCCATAAATGTTGTAAATATTATGTCACTCATCGCCTCAATTGCTCTGATATAATCCCCCTAGGTAGGAGAGAGAGGGGATATAGTGCTAATGAGCTGCTGCAGTACAATCACAATCGGAACAGAATACTGAGGCAATAAAAATATCACCCGTATTTAAAAATGGGAGTGTGAGATATGAAAAAAACATTATTGGCTTTTATTATTATAATGATGATACTGGCATCGGCTTGTGGAAATGCTAAAACGACTTCAAATCCTAATGCATCTAGTGAGCTTACACCAGAGACTGAACAGTCTTTTGCTTCGGAAAACACATCCGATAATTGTACTGTAGATCGTATAAGTTTGGAGCGTGAAACTCAAGAGTATTTCTATGGAACCTGGAAAGTTGAGAAGCTTTTGGGATTTGCAAATTCATATAATGATGCTTCTGAATATCCAACAGGGCAAAAATTTATTGGCGATGAAATTATCATCAATAAAGACTTCTTTTCAACTAAAGGACTTAAAAACTATAGTAAATATCAATATGAACTAAAGAATCCATTATATGAAGTTACAACGGCATGTGATAACTCTGACTCATTCTATAGGTTATATAAAATAGATATCCCAAACTTAGATAACAATGATGTTATAAAGGCGATAGAGGTAAGTGACCCTTCTACAAAAATAAGCATACCTGTAAGTTTAAGCTTTTTTGTTGTTAACAACAACAGGCTTATATTATTGTCAGAGGGAACTATTTTTGAGCTAAAAAAAGTTACTGAATGAAAAAGCTATACAAAAGATCTTTGCTAATATCCAGGAAAAAAGAAAGGTCAGCCTTCAAGGCTGACCTTTCCTGTTTTAGTTGCATAACGATTTAATTATAGTGAATATACTGGATATTTGTGAGTGTAACCCATGCCTTTACAAAATAAAGTTGCTTCTTCATTTCTTCGTCTCGTTAAGTTTCTATCATATGCAAATGCTTTGCTGACTAATTTTGAACAATTATCGTTTTCTACATCTGAACGTGGACCTTGAAAAGACGAATAAATCAGTTTGTATGCGAGCAGAGCTTTTACATCACTGGTATTAAGCACCCCAGGGCCTGCGTTAAAAGTTAGTGAAACAAGTGCATCAAATTGAGATTGTGTCAAAGACATCCCTGCAGGAAGTGTCACATTATTTACTGCTGCTACAGCACTTGCAGTATCATTAGTGAAAAATACATTTGCCTGAGACTGAGAAATTGGTGAAGTATAACCTAGATTTAGAGAGCTTGATAGAGTATTAGCTTGTGTTTGGGTTAGAAGAGAATCATTTGGATTACCGGTTGTATTTTTAGCATATGTTTTAGTCTTTGTTATCAGATGTCCCCATCCAACGGTTGGATAACCATAAGGATCTCCATAAAATTTCAAGGAAAATCCTTCATGCGATTTGATAAGAGTTGCTCCACTAGTACCTAAAGTTTTATTTGCCATAGTAATCACTCCTGAAGTTATTTTTAGTAGAAGAACAATAGGGAGGAATCATAGCCAGAACACTATTCCCAAGTTTTCTGCAATGCCGTATTGCCTTCACATTATATAAAGAGAGATGAGTCTCTTTTTCTACAACCACCCTCCAAATTTTATTTTAATGCCCTAATATCAAAAGTTTGTATCACCTCAATCATTTTGACATAGAGTTCCTGTTTTAGATCATCTCGATAATCAGCGGGTACTTGTCGTAAGGAGGCTTTGATCTTTGGCACGAAAGATTCTAGAATATGTAATGTTGCCTCCTGATCGTGGTGTTGCTGTGCTTGTACTAAAAGTTCGGTAAACATAAAATCACCGCTTTACATTTTTTTGTATTTCATTCTTCAAGCCATTAATCGCTTCGCTTAGATCAGATATCTTTTTCTCAAAACGAATAAGTAGATACAAAGTAATTGCTATCGGGAAACCTAAATTAGCAATAAAAGTAGCAATATCACCCTCCATCACACATTCACCCTCCTTCAGATATCAAACTGCGTAATTTAGCTAGAGCTTTTAAGCGGTGTTTCGAGACATTTTGTTGGGACACTCCCAATATTGTGGCTATTTCCTTGTCATTTAGATTTTGTATATAAGCAAGAGATAAAATATGTTGTTGTTGCGCTGACAGGGAGTCATAAGCTTGATAAAGTGAGTGATCCGTGATGTGATCTTTTAAATTTGCTGGCACAGATTCTGAATCATAAACAGTAAGTAAGGCTGATTCTAAATTTTCATCGTTGTCTAGAGTCAGCGAGAATCGGCTGTCCTTCAATCGTCTCTTTTTGTCATAATTGATAGAGTTATAGTGAATAAGATTGGCCATATATCTGATAAAACGACGATTTACATCATCATCCTTATCCAATATAAGCCCCCCTTTCTTAATGAAGAGATTGCTCCTAATTAATATAGAGAAATATAATCATTTTTTTACAACCATTTTCCAAAATAAAGAACATGTGTTCCTATATTTTATCATTTAAAGTGCTGATCTAAAAGGAATATATAGGGAAAAAATTAGGTTTAAGATGATCATTCTTCGCTATTCTGCTCCATCAAGTAGTAGCTACACCAACATAAATACGCCGTATGGACTTTTTTTCGCAGGAACTGCGAGGATCGCTTGGCCGATAAACCTAACCGCTGCTCGAATGGTTGCCATCCGAGTCAAGTAAAGGTCCTTCTCATAAGCTCCGACTTCTAACGGTAGTTAAGTCGGGGTAGTTCACCGTCCACGAGAGTGAAGGCTAAACCTCAAAGAAGTCACGGGTATGGCTGCTTGCTAATCCGATATCTTTTTGGTAAACGTCTGAACATAGCATTGAGATCAAAAAAAAGACAAACCCGTGAATGGGTTCGTCTTTGATATCAAGAGGCTCATGAACATTGTACTTTTATCACGTATATAAAAAGCCAGCATATAAGCGCTGGCTTTCCATTAGAGACCGTTTATTTATTTATCTCTGAGGAAGGACGGCATACCATAGTTTGCCTTTCGTTGGTAAACAACAGTTACCTCGCGATCCGGACCACCATCCGCCGAAGGAGCCATGAGTTTAACTTTCGAGAGCTCATCAACAGGCTTTTGCTGTTTAATAAACTCTTTATTCGTTTTACTCATTTCAATCCCCTCCAAAGAGATAATTTAATGTACTAATCAGTTCTTGATTTTCTTCATCCAACGTAGCAAACTCTTCAATTGAAACCTCTTTCTGACCTCGAATATGAAGAGTAATCACAAATTCTGTTCCCAAAGGATAACATAATATATATTCGTGTGTAAATGAGGCTCTGCCATAATGATGAAATTTCACAGTACTATCTAAGAAACAATCAACAACCATAATTCGTTCTTCACCGGCAGATTTTAATTCATTTTCACTGAATGTGAAGAACCGCTCCTTACCAACATTTCCGGCAACATATCTAATTCCATCAGAACCTTCAGCTTTCCATACAGCACCACCTCTAATTCTAAATCCGGGGAGTGCTTTTAAATTGTAGGAGTTGCGCATGGCGTCGTATAACTTATCATATCGATCTTCCAACATGGTTCGATCAATGAATTCGGTGAAGAATTCCAAAAGCATATTCTTCGATTCAATCTCCCGTTGTTTCTCCTTAAGCTCATGAACTGGGTCAATGAATAAGCCCTGTGTCGAAATAGCAGTTTTTATCGTGTGACACGCCACATTAACTGCAGCATTATAATTAGAATCATCTCTAATTTCATATCTAAGAACCGTCAGTCCGGAAAGATCCGATTGGATATGGAAATCTTCCACCATGAATTCTCTAACTTCATGAGCCACGCTACCTGGGATTATGTAAAATACCCGTGCTCTTCTAAGTTTGCCCCAAAATAGCCCCATTTCAAAAATGGTATTATCCCTTGGTTGCAAGTATGTTTTTCCGCGCATCATGACTAAATCGTCAGGTGAAAATACAAACACAGCAAAATCGTTTGAATCTACTTGACGTTCTAGATCTTCCATTGGATAATGGTTCGCTTGAAAGGCTCCAGCAGACAAGGAGTAACTTCCGCAATGTAACTCAACTGTGAGTGAATCTCATTAACATAATGGATCGCTTCTCGGGATGATCCAATAAAAACTCGTGGTTTCCTCAAATGAATTCTCCTTATCTATAGAAGATAATATCAATCAAATGTTTTGCCGGTTATCCAGGATTACCAGGATAACTTGTTTGATTTTCATTGAATATAGGACGTAAAGGCGGTGATGCCTTTGGGAATGATGCCGATAAACGTTGTTTATACATGCTAAGTGATCTAAAAAAAGACGAACCCTCGTATAGGTTCGTCTTTGAATGTTTATATCTGTTTTAACTTCGAAGGTAGATGGCTTCTTTCCATGCCACAAGATGATTGATTATAATGCCAGAGATGAGAGCTAACATTAGATTGGAGTTAAATGCCTTAGTTAGGTGATCGAGACATTTATCAGATAAGCAATGGAGCTTAACATGCAAATGAGCCCAATCGATATGCTGATTCTACTTATTCTACTGATAAAGATTCTTTCTTGGACTTCGCCAAGATCATAAGTTAATCGATTACGTCTACAGTAATCAGCTGCAAAGTTATCAGCATCAATCTCTTTACAGTTAAAGAGATAGGTTGCCTGATAGATTTTACGACTAACAAATGCACGAAAACGACTTTGTTTCGCGGGCACACTATAGTTAAAGCGTGTATGTTCATACTTATGCTGCCACGCATGACGAAGCTCGTGAGCTGCAATTGAAATAGAATTTTTGTTTTTAAGCGCGACCGTGTTCTCATTATTTTTCCAGAGATATGCGCCATGATCTAATGAACCGTATTTTTTTGCAGCTTGCTTAGCTTCTTCGCCATATATTACAGGTGGTGAAACGGCTAAGTCGTACGCTACGTTTTCGAGATGGGCCTCAAAGAATAAAGTATCTGATACCATATGAATTCCTCTTTTCATTTCATATTATTTAATAATGTCCTTTATGTAGCAGTAGAACCTTGTGAGCTGCAGCTATATATATCCTTAGACTAAAATCCATACAAACATTGATGTTTACTACAGGATCAATTGTTTTACTGGTTATTCAGATTCATCTGAATAACTTTTTTGGTTTTGTTTGATGTGAGAGAGGAAGGGCTGCTCAATTGAATGGAGGGATTTCAGATTTGAGAACGTAATTTTATAGAAGGAGCATGAGTTATAAAGAAAATATTAATAATATCCATAACGCTAATGCTAATGCTAATGTTAATGCTAGCATTAGCGTTATGGAATAATGAAAGAATGTCAGGTGTAAATACATATAGTGAGCCAAAATCTGAAACAGAAGAGTCTAACAGTCCGGCTAGACTTCCAAATATTTTTTCGCAAGGACGTGTGAATTTGGATAGTGAAACTGATAAATTTATTTACGGAACTTGGAACGTTAAGAAGCACCTCGGGTTTGCAGATTCTTATAATGATGCTTTTGAATATCCAACAGGGCAAAAAATTATCGGGGAGGACCTTGTAATCGAAAATCCTTATATTCTTAAATTTTAGTATCACGACTCATTAATTTCACTCTCTTGTTTAATAGTTAGCTTATTTAGGTATAAAAAAGAGCCCGCTATGCACGAGCTCCCTGTTTGCGCGTATTTTCAACATGTTCAATATGCGCTTTAATGTCTTTTCTTGCTTGTATAATAGCTGGACCATTTGCAGTCATCATAGCTTGTCTAGCAGACCGAATATCTTTGGATAACATCTCATCCGTATATCCGGCAGGGCGAGGGGTAGTGAGTAAACCATCAGCAACTATGTTTTTTGTCCCGATATTAACGGCAACACCATGACGGTTTTTATAAGCTCTTATGGGTTTAGGCATAATCATCAGCTCCTTAGTAATAGTCTAACCGAATCATGTTGCTAATAACAGCCTCATTCAAGGCATAGACGCTACCGGAAGTGAGCGCCATACTTGTGCATATAGTAGCTCTTGAGGTTTCCCTTTGGATGCAGGTACACAAAGCCATCTTGTAATGCTTGATCCCCCATAGGGTAGCAAAGCTTATCAGAATAGGGGCCAAGTTCACAGTTGCTATATAGAGCCATAGAGCACATGTATTTTGGTGGAGATAACGTTGTAGAAATTAACGAGAGATTCAAAGACAAGATAATGGAACAATATAGAGTATTAGATGATGAGTATTGGATCGAATGTATTATAGATTAAGTTGCGAAAAAGGTAGGCTCTAATTAATCTAGTATATGGTGTAAATATACCACCAGCGGTAACAAATACTGTACGAACCTTTATATATAGCAGTATGAACCTTGTGATCTGCAGCTATTTATTTCCTCAGGCTAAAATCTAAGTGAACATTGATGGTTACAACCAGAATCATTTGTTTTACTGGTTATTCAGATTCATCTGAATAACTTTTTTTGGTTTTGTTTGATGTGAGAGAGGAAGAGTGGCTCAATTGAATGGAGGGATTGTGGTAATATCAGCGTCGTTTTCACTAAGTCAGTCTTATGGCTTTGTTGAGAATAATTTTCTATTAATTTAGATAACATAAAGGTAACATTATTCATGAAAAATGTTAATTTTATGTCATTCATCGCTTCAACTGCTCTGATATAATTTTCTCATATGGAAAATTATATCAGATTTTATAATATAACTTTAAAGTGGGAGTGTGAAGTATGAAAAAAACATTATTAGCTTGTATTATGATAATGTTGATGCTAGCATCGGCTTGTGGAAATGTTGAAACGACAACATCTAGTGAGTCAAAACCTGAAACAGAAGAGTCTAACAGTACAGCTAGCACCTCCGAGTATTGTTCGCAAGGACATGTAAATTTGGATAGTGAAACTGAGAAATTTATTTACGGAACTTGGAAAGTTAAGACGCACCTTGGGTTTGCGAATTCTTATAATGATGCTTCTGAATACCCAACAGGGCAAAAATTTATCGGGGATGACCTTATTATCGAAAAAGACTTTTTCTCATCTAAAGGACTTAAAAACTATAAAGATTATCAATATGAGCTGAAGAATCCTTTATATGAAATTACATCAGCATGCGATAACTATGACGCATTTTATAGATTATATAAAATAGAAATTCCGGATCTGAATGCTAATGATGTCGTAAAAGCCATCGATATAAGTGATCCATCAACAAAGATCAGTATATCTGTTAGCGTAAGTTTCTTTGTTGTAAATAACGATAGGCTGATCTTATTATCAGAGGGGACTATTTTTGAGCTTGAAAAACGGATGACTAGATAAGTTTGCATGTGGTAATAAAAAGAAAGAAAGGTCAGCCATAAAGGCTGACCTTTCTTGTTAGTGTCGTGAAACGATGGAACTATAGTGTATATACTGGATATTTATGAGTATAACCCGAGCCTTTACAGAAAAGTTCAGCTTCTTCATTTCTGCGTCTTTGCAAAGTTCGTTCATATGAAAATGCTTTACTTACTAGTTTAGAACAATTGTCAAGTTCCGTAGTTGAACGTGGTCCCTGCAAAGATGCGTAGATTAGCTTGTATGCAAGCAGAGCTTTTACATCATTGGTATTAAGTACCCCAGAACCTCCATTAAAAGTGAGCGAAACAAGTGCATCAAACTGATTTTGTGAAAGAGACATACCTGTAGGAAGGGTTACTTTATTTACGGCCGCTACAGCACTTGCAGTATCATTTGTGAAAAATGTATTTGCCTGAGACTGTGTAATGGGAGAAGTATAACTGAGTCCCAAAGATTTTGATAGAGCGTCTGCTTGTGCTTGGGTTAAAGTTGTATTTGGTGTATATGTTTTAGACCTTGTTATCAGATGTCCATATCCGACTGTTGGAAAACCTTTAGTATCGACATAGAATTTTAAGTTAAGTCCTTCATGCCCTTTCATAAAAGTTACTCCATTAGCGCTTAGATTTGCCATTATAAATCACTCCTAAAGTTATTTTTATTAGTTATGAGAGCAATGAGGAGGAATCATCGCCAGAACAACCATTCCTAAGTGTTCTGCAATGCCGTATTGCCTTCACATATATATAGAGAGAAATGAGTCTCTTTTTTTACAACCACGCTCCAAATTTTATTTCAATTCACTCATATCAAAAGTCTGTATGACCTCAATCATTTTGACATAGAGTTCCTGTTTTAAATCATCTCGATAATCAGAGGGTACTTGTCGTAAGGAGGCTTTGATCTTTGGTATGAAAGATTCTAGGATATGTAATGTGGCCTCCTGATCCTGGTATTGCTGTGCTTGTACTAGAAGTTGGGCAAACATTAAATCACCGCTTTACGTTTTTTTGTATTTCATTCTTCAAGCCATTAATGGCTTCACTTAGATCAGATATCTTTTTTTCAAATCGAATAAGTAGATACAAAGTAATTGCAATCGGAAAGCCTAAATTAGCAATTAACGTAGCAATATCACCTTCCATCATAATTCAGCCCCTTCCGTTATTAAGCTGCGCAATTTAGCTAGAGCTTTTAAGCGGTGTTTCGAGACATTTTGTTGGGATACTCCCAGTATTTTCGCTATTTCCTTATCATTTAGTGTTTGTATGTAAGCGAGAGATAAAATTTGTTGTTGTTGAGATGGCAGGGAGTTATAAGCTTGATAAAGTGAGTGATCCGTAATGTGATCCTTTAAATTGGGTGGCACAGTTTCTGAATCGTAAACAGTAAGTAAGGCAGATTCTTGTTTCTCATCGTTGTCTAGAGTCAGCGAAAATCGGCTGTCTTTCAATCGTCTCTTTTTGTCATAATTGATAGAGTTATAGTGAATAAGATTGGCCATATACTTGATAAAACGACGATTTACCTCATCATCCTTATTCAATATAAGCCCCCCTTCCTAATAAAGAGATTGCTCCTACTTAATATAGAGAAATGAAATTGCATTTTTACAACCAATTTCCAAAATAAAGAACAAACGTTCCTATATTTTATCAATTTAAGAGCTGAGACAGAAGGAATAAATAGGAAATTTAGAGTATAATATAGATTTATGATGAACACTCTTAGTTATTGCTCTCCCATTAAGCAGTAACCCTGAATAAAGACAGCGCCACGAAAAAAAGAACCGGCATGCGATGCGCCAGTTCTTGAAATCGAGGATACGAAGAGAGTAAACATTCTCTCGAAACAAAAGTCCTATTGTGACCAGCAGCCTAAAGACGCGCATAATTTATCTTTCACGAAGTGTTTTGTGCGACTCACAGGCTCTCCAAATTGATTGAAAACAAACCCAAATCATTGTACACACAATTTTTTTAGAATATAATTAACTTAAGGATTTCATTAGAACTTATTCAAACGGAGATAGAAGTGGTTGTTGTGTTCATGATGTACGCAATGAAGAAATAGTATTAGAAAATCCTGGGATTGAGTTTAAGACAAATTATAGATCCAGAGGGTGTAGCAAAGCTATTACCCGAGCTAGAGAAAAGCTGAAAGTATACTTGAGGTCGGGCATAGAGTTCTCAGTGCGATAAAGCCGAAAGACATAAATCGAGATATCGCATTTCTAAAAGCGGCATTAAACGAATTTACAACCACATAAAGTGTCCTTAGGCTGGATTTTTGATTAAGTCTAGCGCGAGTCAGACAGAAAAGGCTTTTTTGTAGAGTGATGCACTAGCTACTTGTTGGGCGTGAGAAAACAAACTGCTCGTATTCGAAATTGTGTATTGATTTACTTAATATTTGTTTTTATGGTAATATGTAAGAAATCAGAAGCACTGGTGAGCCTATTGGAAAGAATCCTATAGGCTTTTTTATTTTCACGATCTAGAACCATACAACTTATGTGTAGCAAATTGGGAGACACAACTCACCAGATTAAATAAGAAACTATCTCTCATCTTTATAGAAAGGGTTGGTATACAGTGAGCCAAGAAAATATATTATCTGTGTCTATTCCGCCCTTGATTCCATCTGAACTAATGGATGAATATAGAGATTTTATTAATCCTGTATTAAGAGATGTACTTCAGGCTACTTGTTTACGTCGATATTTAGATGGCGCCATAGATTTACTTCTGAAAGATAGACTTATTAGTTTGTCTAACATTTCAGAGAATGAATGGAAAAAGAAAGACCTTGATAAAAAGATCGTTCTGGTTAAGAATCATATAGATAAAGAAGTAGCTACTAAATATTTTAAAATTAAAAAAACAGGTAATAAAGGTGCTCATCCCGGTAATACATTTACGGCTAATGAAATTAGAACTGCTGTTAATTATGCAGTAAATATCTTTGAAGATTTGCTTGTGGTCTATTTTAAAAAGAATAAAATAGGAACTGAACTACCATTATTAACTCTACTTAGTTCGCTTCCTCCAATAAAGCGTGTCTACATCTTAGAAAAGGTTAGGCAGCATGATAAAAATAACTTGTGGATTATTGATAAGTTGTCGATGGCTTACCTGAAAAGCGGGAACTACGAAAAAAGTTTGAATTTTTTAGAGTCGGTGAAGGATGATATTGGTGCAGCTTACTACGAAGATTTTATATTGAAAATAGAGGATTTGAAGAAGAGTTTACATCATTTTGATATATCAAAAAATATTGATGACGTAGCAAGAATATTCAATATATTAATAGATGATGAGTATTTCATAAAATATCCAGAATTCACAAATATGTTTTGTGTATTGGTGTCAGGCTACAATTATTAGTATATGCTTATTTTATATTTAGTCGAAAGAAGCTCAAACGCTAATCACGCCTGGGCTTCTTTTTGATGACGCTTCCAGGCGCATCGGCATATGTAAAATCTGGAACACTCATACTTTGGTTGGCGAACAACTCTTCACATCTTTTTGTGAGCGCCCTTGCTTGTTTTTGACCATAATAAAGCCTGAGGCACGCCAAACTCGCCCGATCTCCAGTAGGGGGCTAACCTTGTTGTTTCCTTCTAGTTCAAAGAGGTCATAAGGAACTCGGCAGTTACGCCTATAACAGGAGTACCATATTTGATTACATAAAACTCCATATCCATCGGAACGCCTGGACTCTCTCCATGCTTATACGCATCGTTACTAATGATGCTAGGGAAACGGTCAATATCACCGCAGACGGCATCGGCAACAATGTCATAGAAGGCATTGCCCTCGTCCTGATCAGTGACGCCGTTCCTAGCGTGGAGTAGTTTACTCGCATGAATAATCCTTTCACCTTGAGTTGCTGGATATAGTGTATAGCGCGGTGAAAATCCGATTTGAGCATATGCTTGAACACGTTCAGTTCCCGTACATAGCTATCAAAGGCTGGGCTAGCAGCTTGGATAAGATGATATTGAATTCTGAGTGATTGAGATATTCAACAGAGTTTCTTAATCACAGTAAAACATTACGTATGAATTATTCAGTAACCGTAACTTACCGCCTCAATCCCTTATGGCAAAACGCTATAATTGGGTTGAGGTGTTTTTATGTTCATAAGTCCTATGTTACTTGAAATATCACCGGGTCCCTTCTCGTATTCGGATTACATTTTTGAACCAAAAGTACCGGTTAATATATTTGAAATAGTCCGGAGTTGTTCGGTTTATATAAGCCACAATAATGACTGCGCTCCTCGGTACCCAGAGTTACAATTGTCGAGTATCTTAGACGGTAAAGTAGCATGTGCCGATCCAACAATGGGGTGAATGTTTCGAAGCAGTCATGAGCGGCTTCACACTAAGCAGGATAGTAAGATACAACAACTCACTTGGACGCTTCCTGCCACGTTTGCCAATTCAGACTTACTGCGTATACCTGTGTTTGATCAGTTTATCGTGTGATTATATATTAAAGACAATACAGGAGGTGCTTTGTATGTGTGGTAGATTTACGATCACTGACCCCTTAGATGCAATAATGGACAGGTACTATGCATCTATTACCGATGGATTTGAGTACAAACCTAATTACAATGCAGCACCCATGCAGTTCATTCCCACAATTATCAGTAGCAAGGATGGTAATCGATTGGGTGCGCTCAGATGGGGCCTCGTTCCTTCATGGGCCAAGGATGATAAGATCGGGAATAAGATGATAAATGCACGAGCTGAGACGCTTGCAGAGAAGCCTGCCTTTAAACGGTTAATCAGCTCCAAGCGCTGCATCATCCCCACGAACGGATTTTATGAATGGCGTAAGGAAGGATCTACCAAGAAGCCGATGCGTATATTGATGAAAGACGACAGCATCTTTTCATTGGCTGGCTTATATGATACCTGGACAGATCCAGACGGTAATAAACTGAGTACTTGCACCATTATTACTACCCAACCCAATGAACTGATGGTAGAGATTCATAATCGTATGCCGGTCATCTTGCGTCCTGAGGATGAGGCTGAGTGGCTCGGAAGAAACAATAATGATGTGCAGTATCTAAGCGATTTGCTTAAGCCTTATCGAGCTTCTGAGATGAGAGCATATGAGGTGCCGAAGGAAGTCGGTAATGTGAGGAATAACAATGAGGATCTAATAAAAGAGGTAGGCTGAACGTAAAAGAGCTGTGAGGTTATTCCTACTGCTCTATGTTTATATTAAATTATTAGGCGTTTTTTTATGATAATGTACCTTACAAGTGATGTTGTAGTAATATAATACACCAGTAAAACCCTCAACCAATGACTTGCTGATTAGGAATTTTGTCCAACTGCACCCATGCTTCTTATATCTTCGCCCGTATCTTATCTGCACTAACTGTATTACTAAAACCCGTAAAAGTTTCACCGCATAGTTAAGTGCAATGTCCATCTTATCTGATCAGCGAGCTCCAATGCAACCTCACTTTGGCGTAAGCTTCCTGCGCCACACTCCGTAATGCGTTCTGAATGGACTCAGCAGAGTCTTTCAGAACGCATTACGGAGTGTGTGAATTGAAATCGAAAGCAATGGTATGGGAGATAGGCGTGATTCTTGGTTGGAGCAAATGGATGCCAATCGGTATGTTCAAATCAAACTGGGAAGTGAGTTCGAGTTTACTGATGAAAAGCATGTGAATTGGAGTACTATGAATAAAAAGAGAGAGAAAATGAATCAACAGAATAGCCGAGGCGGGTATCCAATGAATTGGGTTTTGAAGAGAAGATAGCTAACAGTTTGAAAGGTAAATATGAAGGTGCGAACCCCAAGCTCACATGATTTCCCTGGGGGATTCGCACCTCAAATGTTGTCGAAAACGTCGTATTTGTGACCTTTTGGTAATACTCTTGTTCGATGAAGGATGTTTTTTAATACGAATGTAGATATGAAGTGTTATAATTCTTGGTGATACGTGATAAATTTTGAATTTTATGACTTTATTACGTGTGTTTTCGCTGTCGCACTCCGTATGGAGTGTGTGGATTGAAATTCGATGTAAACGCGTGGCAAACGCTCTATACGGAGTCGCACTCCGTATGGAGTGTGTGGATTGAAATATCAAACATTTCCTGAACAAATTGAGAACAGTCAGTCGCACTCCGTATGGAGTGTGTGGATTGAAATTCCTGAACCTCAGCCAGATAGATTTTGTTGTACGTCGCACTCCGTATAGAGTGTGTGGATTGAAATAGCATATCCGGCCAGTTGATGATGAACGCTGTGATCGTCGTACTCTATATGAGTGCGTGGATTGAAATAAAACTGGTTATACGGATCTAGCCAAATCCTTATTGTCGCACTTTATATGAGTGCGTGGATTGAAATCAGAAATTGATGTTCGAGATTACGCAGCGTTCGTGGCCGCACTCTATATGAGTGTGTGGATTGAAATACCGATGATCCATTACTTGAACTATTAAGCTCTACGTCGCACTCCGCATGGAGTGAGGGCTGTGTCTTTTTAGGGAATTAATAAGCAAAGTTGCGATTTTTCAGGTTGAGTAAGTAGAAACAGATACACCTCACTAATCGTGGGAGGAACAAGTAATGACTAAGAATGAGCCCAATGATTCAAAGGAAGAAAAGCAACACAGAGACGTGCTTAAGCGAATCTATATGAATTACGATTATTCAAATCGTAGAATGGTGGAGGAAATGGAACTCTCCATGGAGCATAGGGGACTTACAGACGGATATGGAGAGGGGATGTGTATGAGCTTCTTCCGCAGTATTATTTCTCTGAAATATCAAATGGCCCAAGGAGTTATCGCCAATTAGCTGCGCACGTCCGGCGCATTGTCGCTGTCGCACTCCATACGGAGTGTGTGTATTGAAATCATTTAGCGCCCTATACCCTCGGGCGCTTTTTTATTTTTAGTCACACTTTGTATGGAGTGATGAGCCATCCTTTTTAGAGAATTAAAAAGTGGATTCAGCTTGCTCCCTGTTCGCACGTTCTCTTTTTTTAAAATTTCCACTTATAAGTTATATAATCCCGATCAGAAAATGAAAATAGCGCTCACTGATAATCCAGGAGCACCTAACGAAATCTACGAGTCATAAAGAGTATTCAGCTATACATTAAAATCCAATTACAAAAGGCCACCCGCATATTGCAAGTGGCCTTTACTCTACCCGTTAACACCGTGATTAAATGGAGAAATTGTTGGATTGGAAGATGGAGAGGAAACCGGAATCGTAAAACTAAGAAATGTCATCAGCATAAATGTAGTTACTAATGCTTTTTTCATCATATACCCCCTGCAATATAGTTTGGTACTTCACGATCTGATCCGTGGTAGCAATTTTTCGTAAATTTTCAAATATACCTATAATTGCAATAATTTCCTTGTCTAAGTCCATTGTAGCCCCTACTTGTAGACAATCAAGGATATAATTTATAGCAACATCGTACCGCCGCTGACCCAAATTGTATATTGCAAGTTGATTAAGCAATTTTACGTAGTATACACGATTCCCTAGGTCTTCAAGCTCTGAAAAAGCTTCTAACTTTTCAGTAATAGAGTTAAAGTAATATTCATCTACATTCCACTTATTCAAGTTCGCAGCTTCGAAAATTGTAATAAATCCCGGCAGTGCTTCCTCTTCATTCTCATGTATAAAATCAATATATTCATTTAATATCTCCTTCTTGCCCGACAACAAATCAACGGCGTATCTGTTAGCCTTCGCGAATCCTTTAAAACGTTCTATTACCTCTAAGTCCTCATCTGTTGCATTGTAGTACCATCCCAAGTCTGCATATTTGGCTATGTATTCTCTAGCGAGATCAAAATGACCATGCTTTTGGAAAACGATAGACTTTGCTAAATACCCATAGCCAAAATAATATATCAAAGGACGCTTTATCATTTGATTTAATGGAATAACAAGTTCATCCCATTTTTTCTTATTTTCATACATACGTTCTGCCAAGGATAAAATGTGGTTAGCAATACGATCCGCTTCGTCCCAATCGCTCTGTCTATAGCTTAGTCGGAATAACTCAAAACCTTTATCTAAAACATGTACATGATCCGAAAGCAGATAAACTCCATTGTCTATAGCATTCTCCACTGCTAACGCCTCCATAAACTAGATTTAATTCACTATAAAGGAGTCTCTTAATTGTTACCACGCAGTAATATCCTCCGTTTAATTACAAATATACTTAAAATTCAAATTCAATTAGTATTGAGAAGTTTAATCATGAAACTATATAACGACAGAATACAGAAGATTGTTTCTTTTGAATATATTTACAGTATAACTGATGATACTTACAAGGACAATGTTTAATTATTTTGAATCTTGTAAAGACTCCAATACATAACAGCTATTGTCTAGACTTCTTAGTAAGAGGAGTAGATGACATATATGAATCAAACAATTGCTGAACAGATTGGTGTTATCATAAGGAAATTACGAACAGAACAGGGATTAACACAGCAGGCTTTAGCCGATGAAATCGGCTCATCTTTCTCCTTTGTCGGCAGAGTTGAGCGCGGTGAAAGCAACGTCACATTAGAGACTATCATTAAGATTTCCAATGCCCTGAAAATTGAGTTTTTTGATCTTATGAGTTTAGGAAAAAAGCAAGACAGCGAGGATATTCTGGCAATCCATGCAATACTTCTAAAAAGAAGCGAGAAAGAGCAAAGAAAAGCACTTAATATTTTGAAAGAAGTATTTGATCGGGATGAGGTGTAGAAGAGACGGTTAATAGCCTATCTTTATTCGCTTGGCTTCGAAGGTTTGTTTAGAATCAGGGCATGTGGAGGAGGTAGGGTCGGATTACGTGTTTTATATTGATACCGACCACAGTATGTACTATGTTATTAAAATAATTGATGAGAAATCAGGAACAGTCTGCCACCTTGGCAACTGTTCTTTTTGATACATTAAGTTATTGATAGATCTTTTTACTTATGTATTAATGAAAGAGTAAGATAATTACTTTTATATGGAGGAAGAATATGGTTTTGAAAAAAAGGTCAATGTATCGAAAACTCACGGAGATTCTCGGCATTTCATTCTTGATGCTCATCGCAACAATATTTATACTACCTAGGGTTGCGCTAGCAGTAACCGAGCCAATATATCATGAGTGGGACAAGGCGCAGGAACATGTGGGATTGAGCCATCTGTGGTTCACTGACCGAGCAGATAATGGACTCATTCCGGTTCGTCAAAACTGGAAGTGGGGATTCATAAATTACCAGGGCAAGTTTGTCATTAAGCCACAGTTTCAATTAGCAAGGGATGCTTTCTACAAAGGCGTAGCAGTGGTAAATAGAAATCAGTTAATTAATAGTAAGGGCAAAGTGATATTCCAGGACAAAAGCATTGAATATATCGGTCTTTTTAACAATGGGCTGGCGATCGCGAAGAAAAATGGGAAGATTGGCTACCTAAATACCAAAGGGAAATTCGTTATTTCTCCTACATATGAGGAAGCAACAAGCTTTTACAATCAAGCAGCATTGGTGAAAAAGAATGGCAAGTGGGCACTCATCAATACCAAAGGAAAATTGCTTACCACGTTTAACATCGAAGACAAGGATTTTGGGACAGCCTATCGTAAATCAGGGCTATTCCCCGTAAAAATAAATGGACTGTGGGGGAGTATGAATTACAAGGGGCAGCTCGTGGTACCCGCAGAGTTCAAAAGCAAAATCGAATTCAGAGGTAATACACTAGAATGGGGTCTTCACCGTGATAAGTACAGTGCTATTGTTAGGCAAGATGGTTTAATTATTTCTTTCAATAAACAATATTCCAAAATAGGTGAGCCACAAAATGGGCTTTGGAAAATCCAAGACAATGGCGAAGGTATCGTTGATGTATCCGGGCATATGATTGTTGAACCTCAAGATGACCAAAAGATTATTCTCTCAGGAGATGGAAGTTATGCTATAAGAGATATGAGAGATGAAAGTTCCGGTTGGAGATTTTATAAAAAGGATCAAAAACTACTATTTGAGTCCAATTATACAGATATTCAGGCTTTTTCAGAAGATCTGGCTGCTGTAAAGCTTAATCAAAAATGGGGATTTATTTCGAAAAAGGGAGACATCAAAATACCCGCTCAGTACGAAGAGGCTAACCTGTTCCAGATGGGAAGTGCGGTCATACGCAAGAATGGTAAGTATGGTTTGATTGGAACTCGTGGTGAGGCCATTCTACCTGCCAAATACGATGAAATGGTTCCACTTATCGAGCGGACCAATTACATGAATAACCAGATTGAGAAATTGACAACAAAGAATCCACTATACCGGGTGAAACTGAAGAAAAACTATGGGATCGTGGACAGTCGGGGGAAAATCGTGATGGATGTGAAATACGAAATTCTTGAACTCGAACGTACCGACTATTATCACGATATTGATCCAATCGCAACGATTCAATATGCATTAAAAGCCAAGGATGGCTCGATCACCACATCAATCAATATTGAGACTGGTAAGCGGATATTCCCAACATATGCATTAGTAAACTACCTTGGTGACGGAATGTACAGTGGGGTTCCGCTAGGGAACAATAGTAAGTATGTTATTTTCAATGCGAAAGGAAAAGAGGTATTCCGCTCAGGTTTTGATGGTTGAACTGATGTTGTAACTTTCCCGTTCGAGAATGTTTACAACGATAAATACACGATTTACAAAACGGGGATCAAAAAGGCTTATTCCCAGTATTTAGCCACACAATGTGATATTCGGAAAATGCGAATGTAAGAATCCCGCTACTACTAGACATTTCGATCAACATAACACAATATCGAATCTGAACAAATTCTCATTCTCACTACAGGGTTTGGAACGTTAAGCTCGTAGGTAGTCCGACTACCATGACTATGTTTGCATATGATCTGTTGTGGCGTTTAAGCGACACAGAAGTGGGTGAATCACGGTCAGCGAGTGCGGAATTCGGTGTTTAAATGTATACTTGATGCTAAGTAGTTCAGGCGCTTAAGATAAGAATTAATGAATAAAGAGACAGCTAATCTTTGATTCTATACACTTAGGTGATTAATTACAAAAGCAAAGTCCAACATGTAGGAACCAAAGTTTCCTATGATAAGGGTGAACTATTCATACTGTAGCAGGTGCGAACCCGAAGCGCACATGATTTTCCCGGGGGATTCGCACCTCACAATTTGTCGAATAGGCCCATTTTGTGACCTTTTGGCAACGGAATATTGTCAAAGTTGTTCGAGTAAAGGAATTAAAATACCGAAAAGACGTTAATATCATTTGTGTTATAGAGATGATACTTCCTTTTTCGCTGTCGCACTCTGTATGGAGTGCGTGGATTGAAATTCGCAAAGAAGCAAAGAGCATCAAGAAGACCCTAAGTCGCACTCTGTATGGAGTGCGTGGATTGAAATGGTGCACTGGTACCACCCAGAGCCGCATTACTTGCGTCGCACTCTGTATGGAGTGCGTGGATTGAAATATGTGTGTCTTGTCTCCCTTCCTCTGTTATCCCAAGTCGCACTCTGTATGGAGTGCGTGGATTGAAATAAAAATGGGAACAGTCTAGGAAATACTGCCTTATAGTCGCACTCTGTATGGAGTGCGTGGATTGAAATGCATGTGCCGGTCATCTGTACGAATTTGTTCTGGTCGCACTCTGTATGTAATAACAAATGGCCTGCCGGTAGTTTTGTAGTACAATGCTTTGGAATCTTTGATCTGAATCAGAATTGGAGTATTTACATGAATAGACAAGCACCTATTTTTTCGCTGGAATACCTGCCTTTACTTATTCGACTCGAATGTAAGGAAACAACACGTTTGCCCGCATTTCTCGGATCAACGCTTCATGGTGTGACAGGATGGGCGCTAACTCGGCATTCGGAATCCTATACGTATATATTTGAGAATCGTCGATTGGGTGGGGCTATTCAGGATATCGTCAACCCTTATATCATTGAGCCACCTCGGCCAAAGCCAGTTTATTATAAAGGAGATCCATTATGCTTTAAGCTCATCTTAATCGGAGATGCTGTTCGTTACGCCAAGGATATCTTGACTTCGTTGGATCAAGCACAGATCTTTGGAATGGGAGCGGAGCGAAAGGCGTTCGAACTGACCGACATTCTTCATGGCGATCAGTATGGCCAGATCTGGAAACAGGGACAGTTCAATATGAATGCAGCAGCACCAGAAAACATGTCTGCCTATGCCCTGCAAGAACATGCCTCCTGGTGCTCGGTGCATATGGTGACTCCGGTTCGTATTCGTCGAGGAGGGGCACTGGTACAGCATATTGATTTTCCAACCATCATTAGAAATATTACGAAGAGAATTCAGTTGTTGACGGAGCGTTATGGAGGTCAGATGAACACGGATGTAGCTATGAAGGCATGTGAACTGGCAAGCCAGATTAGCCCGACGTCTGCCGGAATGTATTTGAACGAGATGCATCGATACTCCAGTCGGAAAAAGGAATCGGTGGATTGGAGTGGCATGCTGGGTTCACTAACGTTTGAGGGAGAACTGTCACCCTTTATCCCTTGGCTGAACGCTGCCCGGATTTTACATATTGGTAGGAACTCAACTTTTGGTTGTGGACAGATCGATGTGGTCTACAGGTCCATGTGATTGAAGGAAGTTAATTTGTTTTAGCAGATATTGATCTGGGTGGCGAGTATAAAGGACTTGCGTCATCTGGATTGGGGGATAGGAACTGCGGTTTATAACGTAGAATGTTCTGAGTCTGTCTGAAGCAGGCGCGAACCCCAAGCTCACATGATTTTCCCGGGGAATTCGACCTCACAATTTGTCGAATAGGCCCATTTTGTGACCTTTTGGCAATGAAATATTATTAAAGTTGAATTGAGCAAAGGAATCAAAGACGTGAAAATACCGAAAAAGACGTTATTATCATTTGTGTTGTAGAGATGATACGTATTTTTTCGCTGTCGTACTCTGTATGGAATGTGTGGATTGAAATCCCTACATACACCCCGTTTTCCGATAGTAATAGTCGCATTCTGTATGAAATGCGTGGATTGAAATACTGATCCGCTGTATCTCCTGCTCATCTAATTCTGGGTCGCACTCTGTATGGAGTGCGTGGATTGAAATAGACCACCATATGTCCTAGTAATCATGTTTAGAGCAGTCCCACTCTGTATGAAGTGCGTGGATTGAAATCCAACTACGTCTAACGCTGGCAGATTACGAGGGCTAGTCGCATTCCGTTTGGGGTGCGTGGATTGAGATTCATTTCCGTTGTCGTCTTCTATGTATGTTTCCTTATAGATAAGTGGCCAATTTGAAATAAGTCTATATGAGTGCTTGGATTGAAATCTCAGAGATCAAGACAACGTGGATGAACCGCTTGGTCGCGCTCTGTATGGAGTGGTGGGCCGTGTCTAGTTAGAGAATTCATAAGCAAAGTTATGAGTTTTCAGGCAAAGTATTTATGTAGAAATACATCTTGGCAGAAATAGATAAACGTCACCAATCGTGGGAGGAACAAGTAATGACTAAGAATGAGCCCGTTGATTCAAAGGAAGAAAAGCAACACAGAGACGTGCTAAAACGAATCTATATGAATTACGATTATTCAAACCGCAGAATGGTAGAGGAAATGGAGCTCTCGACGGAGCATGGAGGACTTACAGGTGGATATCGAGAGGGGATGTGGCTGAGCTTCTTCCGTAGTATTATTCCTTTGAAATATCAAATGGCCCAAGGAGTTATTATTATTGACTCAGGTGGACGTGTGTCACAAGAAGTCGATATTGCTGTGTATGACGAACAATATACTCCCTATGTGTTTCAGTACAATACGCTGAAGTTCATACCAATTGAAGCAGTCGTTATGGTGATTGAGTGTAAAAGTACGAGCTACGAGCCAAAGGAGTTAATAAACTGGTGTAATAGCATACAAAAACTAGAACCTGTTGCCTCTGGCATTGCCCGAATCGTCCAAGGCTACGCAACAGGTATAACGAATCGCTCTCAAAGTAGAACACGACCGATTCGTATGTTGGTCTCGTTAAAGGAAAGTGTTGTGAATAAGGAAAAGTTGAAGTCAATAAAGGATTTAGGAGACTCGTTTGACTTCATTCTGGAGGAAAATCGCCCACCTGCTGCATCCAAGGAAAAGAACAAACGTTTTGTTCTACATATTCCTCATAAAGATAAGACATTAGGCTGGTGGGGGGAGGTACTGAACCGCTTTGCCGATACAAAGCCCACTGACTCCAAGCCTTTGAGACTGGAGCATTTAGACGATGCATTCTCTAAAATGAAAGAGTTAGAGGCCCTAAACAGAAAGGAAAACTTATCAGAAACAGAACGGCAACAAATGTTCGAACTGGAATCTGAGATTAAAGTAATCAGAGAAGCTCAGCAGAAAAATCTCAAAGAGAAATATCCTGAACTAAGCTTCAGTGATCAAACTGAAATGCTCAGTACACTGGAGGGCTTGGAGGTAACAGGTAATGCCTTGCTGACACTCAATCTTCAATTGAATCAACTACTGATGCTGATTAACAACCCTATGATGTTCCCACATTATGCTTACGCCAAAGCTTTTAATAACATGGTTGAAAAGACAGGGATAGATCAAACTTCCAAAAGTTCTGACCTATGTTCAGAAGAGGGCTAGATACCGGATCATTCAAAACAAATCATTCAGGGCTATTTAAGCTCACTTTACGCTAGTAGCGCAGAGTGAGCTTTTTGTGTTTTGTAAAATGTTGTTGAATATTATCGAAACAAAAGGAAATATAGCCCAACGTAGAGAAAGAATAACACGTAAGATTTAAGTCTTCAGAACTGTTTTAATGGGGCTGAGGTCTGGTAAGGTGAAAAACCGTGAATCTATACAACAAAGTTAGAAGAGGGAGGTAGATAGATCGTGGAGACATATGTTTTTATCGATGTGTCGAGAAAGCAAGAATACATTTACCGAAACAAAAGTCTGCGAGACAATCTAATCAACTCTTATGTGATTAAGGCCATTACAGAAATACCTGAATATACAGAAGATAGATCTCAAGTGGGTGGATCTCGGGTTATGTTGAAAACGTTTCTGGAGAAGCATTTTCAAGGGGAATATACTGTGATTTATTCTGGCGGTGGCAACAGCATGCTTCAATTTAATCGTGCCGAACATGCCAAGCAATTTAGCAGAAAATATTCTTTAGAGGTGCTACGCCATTACCCTGAGATTGAACTGTATATTAGTAAAATGATAGATCAGGAGCTTCCAGAGGAGCAACTTTCAGCAGAAAATTCTTTAGGAATAACGAAGAGGAATATGAAGGTGATCCGCCAAATGCTCAACCAACGTGCTGACCTTTTGAAGGATAAGCGTCGAGCCATGTTTCGTCGTTGGAGCTACGGGGTCGAGAAGATTGGTGAGAACGGCAAGCCGATGGAGTGGCTCAATAAACATAACAATGAACCTGAGATCGCATCTGGAGCAATAGCTGAGGAGAACGATCAGACCCTGGGCAAGGCTCGCCGTTTTTTGTTTGGTCGTCTCGAAGAACGTCTTAGAGAAATGGATGCTAATAATAATCCGGTGCAGATCACAACGAAGTTGGAGGACTACAAAGCTCGTAATGACCGAAAAGGTTATATTGGCATTATCGCGTTAGACGGTAACCGAATGGGTGAGATGTTTCACAGTTTGAATGAGATTCATGAAATGAAGGAATTCAGCAGTACAATCGAGCAAATCTACGCAGATGCTGTGGCTCGTGCGCTCTATCACTATGCTGTCCGACATAACAAGACTTTGCAGGTTACACCTGTGTTAATGTCCGGTGACGATATCTGTCTCGTTACGCAAGCAGAGGATGCATTGAACATTACAGCAGATATTCTAAAACAGATTCAAAAGTTATCGTTGGAGAGGGAAGCAGGAGGAGTGCTAGACAAAGCGATGAATGCAGGGGCTACACCACATTCTGCTCAACAGCATTATCTTACGGCATGTGCAGGCGTAGCTATTGTCAGGGTCACCTATCCTTTCTTTGATGCTATCAGGATAGCGGAGAAGCTGTGTCACCAGGCCAAAGAGGCTTTACATCATTCTACAGAAAATGAGGCGACCTCTGCGTCATTCATCGACTGGGATATCGTGCAAGGTCAAGTGAGTGCCCAAACTGCTTACGAGAAGCGCGTGGCAAGAGCCAGAAAGCATGAACATTTTCGTATTAGACCACTTCGGGTTGATCAGGAAGCAGGCATAGTCAGTGGGGTATATAGCTATAATGCATTCCGTGATCTGGTTGCTGAGCTACATAGCATAATGAATAAGAAAAACTCGAATGAACTGGATGTCAGCAGTTCATTCCTAGAGAAAATCAAGAAGCAACTATACAACGGCTGGGAGAGCTACAGTTTGTTATTTGAACGAGATCAGACGAATTCTGGCGCCCGTCTTTCGCAATTGGTGGAAAAGCATTTTATGCAAGGTTATTCATCCATTGATATAGATTCGGACAGAGGATGGATCAGACATCAATATGGGGCAATCATTGAAAGCAATACGATGGCTAAGTACGACGAATATCGATATGTATTGAATGATGTGCTGGAAACGATGGCATTTGTCTATGGTCAGGAGGAGGTTGTCCATGGAAAACAGTAATGAATACGTTTTGGAGCTTCGACTACTTAGCGAGGCGGTCTTTGCCAGTGGAGAGAAAGAACGTAACCTGGTTCAATCTCGGGTACTCAGTGATGAATATGGATTTGTTTATTTTCATGCCAAGTCCTTGAAGGGACAACTGAAGCGTCAGGCACTTTGGCTGCTGCGGCAATATATTGCCATTGATCGCAAGGACGATTACGCCCATGCGTATGCTTTTCTTCATTCGATGGATGTGTTGTTCGGAGTTAATACCTGGGAATTGGTAAATGCATGGGATTTAGAGAAGTTCATGAATGATTATTTGCAACATGAACAGTCAGGGAAGGGGCTTCGAGGTCAGGGAATAATGAGATTTACTCATCTGGAGCTACCTCATGAGGTGAAGAATGCTTTCCGTGAACTGATTGATACGAATGCGTTCTCGTCACATGATTTGACCTCTGCCCAGACGTATCTCCGGACGGAAATACAACTGGAAGAAGGTATTGTTAAAGACAACATGCTGAATACCTATCAAGCGGTCAAAAAAGGGCTTGTTTTCCAATCACGTATTTTCTTCGAGGAGAACCCTAGCGAGGTACTGCCTGATTTGTTACGTATCATTTACTCGTTGGATCGGATTGGAGCTGGAGTTCACCGGGGACGTGGAGAGATTGAGACTAAACTCCTGATCGACGGGATAGATGCACAGCAGGTACTACATTTGGGAGGGAGAGGTACGGCATGATGTGGTATCAGGTCATTGAGATTCGTAATCTGGAGCCATTAAAGATTGGTGCTGGCGGCAATAAAGCGCATTGGGATGAACCTTGTAAAGATTACATTCCCGGCTCAACCTTGCGTGGTGGAGTAATAGCTCGTATGCAGCGGCTGGGTCTGTTTGGAGATCCAAAATCTATTCTACAACATATGGAATGCTCCAATGCGTACCTTTATCAGAACGGGCAGCTATATTTACCATCACCCCAGCATTTGCGCATGGACAAGCATAAGTACAGAAGGCAGAGAAGCCTGACGAATCAAGGGGATGTCAATAGAATGGTGGACCTGACTAATTTGTACACCATTGCTAGATCGGAGGGAATGAGTGAAGACAATCAAACGTTGCCGAAAAACCAGCTTCCCCAGTCTTATGTAACTATTAGGGACGGATATATGGAAGGGATTAAGCCAAGCAAAAATTATCGTCTTCATCACAGTTCTCTGCTTAACAAAGATAAGCAAGAGCGGGCTAATCTGTTTAGTTATCAAGCGCTGGAGCCTGGGCATATTTTCCGCTCGGTGATTGGTTATCCAGAGGGAATTAGATCACAAATCGAGTCCATGTGGAATGGGTCTGACATCTGGTATCTTGGCGGTTCTAAAGGTTCCGGCTATGGGCGTTGCCAAGTGAGACCTACAGGGAAACCAAAATCGGATTATACAGCGGTTTGCCAACAGCTTGGAATCAACGTGTCGCAATCTGAAGCAGATTCCTCTGAGGAACTGAACGTGCTGACGTTAACCTGTCTGTCTGATCTAATTGTACGTGGTCGATATGGTGAGCCGTTGCCCTATTTGCCCGAGGAAGTTCTCGAAAGGTACGGTGGCATAAAAATTAAACGCATAACGGATGAACAACGACATTTTGTGCAGACAGGTCTGACAGAAGGATACAATGCAACCTGGAAAGCGCGATATCCAAAGGAAACAACGATTAAAGCGGGTTCTGTTATGAGATATCAAATGGATGGTCATGTGGATGAACAGACACGGAAAATAGTTATTGCAGCGCTGGAGCAACGTCGGTATGGTGCGCGTACACAGGAGGGTTATGGTTGGATTGCTGTTAATCTTCCGTATCCCTCTCAATTACGGGTGCAATCCATTCCGGCAGTTTCGGGAGAGAGTCGGGAGGATTCCGTCCAGATTCAAGATGGGAAATCCAAACATATGATCAAAGATGAAACATCTAGCGACACAAAATCAGCATCCGCCAATGCCCTGCATATTGCCGAATCGATTCGATTAATTAGCAAGGGATTAGGCGACAATCGATTGCACTGGCTGCGTATACTGGCCAAAAACATGGGTGACACATCAAAAATTGATGGTTTTGGAGAATTAAAGGTGAACAATCTCAAGTCGCACCATTGCCAGGTAATGATCGATCTGTTGAAACGGTGGCTTAATATTCAAAGTAAATCGGAATTTGGATTCGGTATAGAAACCAACACGGTTAGAAAACAGACATATCGTCAGAATAAACAATTTTTCTCTCTGGAAGGCGTTCATTTTGATGGAATATTGAAGTTTCTGAAGAATGATCAAGTCGGCCCTGAACATGAAGGGTTGTCCCGTTTGGCAGCTACGAAGCTTAATAGCAGCCATGGCCGGATTTATTATATGGCTGTACAGACTGTATCTGATCCGAATATGGAAGAGATCATGAGGCAGAAGCACTTTATTGCTGAATTGATCTGCGAAGCATTAGAAATTTATAAAATGTCTACTGTTGGGGAGGCGATTCCGAATGAACATTAGACAAAGTTTTACATTCACACTACGGGCGAAAACACCAGTTCATTTTGGCGGTGATTCACCTGGTAAATTGTTACTGGATGGGGATGACAAGCCATTTGTCAGTGGCAACAGCATTGGCGGCGCTCTGCGAGGTTGGTTGAAAGATGGGAGTAAATTGTTACCTGCTGATGTCAATCACTACTTAGGCGGATCTGCTGAGGAAACAGAAGAGTTCTTAGAGAGTCGGGTTTTTATTAGTGATGGTTACTTGAAATTGCCCAATAACCCTTCAGGAGTAGCTCAAAGCAATGGTGGTTTTTTAGTTATGGAAGGAACAGCAGTTGATCCGAAGACCGGATCAGCACGCATCAAGCACAAGTACAAACGCGATGACCTTCCAAAAGGGACAGAGCTGGTCTTTACGGTTGAGTGCGATACACAGACAGAGGCAATGAAATCGCCAGAAGGAACAGTTATGTCGGATGCAATGCAAGAACCAATTTCTTTTCAAAAACTAATGTACACCTGCGCAGTAGCGATTCATAAGGGAAAACTACGGTTTGGTGGGAAAAAAAGCAATGGTCACGGCTGTTTCTCATTACAGCAATTAACATGTCGTGAATTTACATTCAATAGCTTTGCAGCACTGGACCAATTTATTTTTAATCGAGACATTGTTGAAGAGAAGGATTGCACCGAAGATGCACTAGAGTACGAAGAACATGTCTCGGTTCATCCGACAACTGTACTTTACTTGAAAGGTCGTTTTCCTTACGGAGTATATCAGTCTTACACAGACCAGAAACGAGATGACAAGCAGACCGCCCAGATCACAGGGCTACTGCGTGAAGAGGATAACCAGTATTATTTGCCTGGCTCCAGTATTAAGGGGCTACTGCGCCATGAGATGAGGCGACTTCTTTTTCGTATGCTTCAGGATCAGGAGCGGTCTGCCGAAATTGAAGCACGGGTAGACACACTTTTACAGGAGTGGTTCGGGAGCCAGGATAAGATGGGGTCGGTTGTGGTAGCTGATGTTGTTATTAATCAAACGCATGAGCGAAACAATAATTCGAACTCCAAATCAATATACAATCGAATTGATCGAATTACGGGCGGTGTCATTGATGGAGCACTCAAAACACAGAATGAAGTTCGTGGCACTGCGAAGATTCATTTGGAACTGAAGGCCAGTAAAGATGCTGAGAACAAGTTATTCCCACTCCTCTATTTACTGCGTAGCATCGGATCAGGGCTGCTTCCTCTGGGAGGAAGAACGGTAATTGGACTAGGGGAGTTCGAGGCAAAGGAAACGGTGGTTCATCATAAAGGAGATATACTGAAATTCAGCAATACCTGTCCATTAAGTGAAGATAGCCAAACCAATCTGGAAAAGTACTATAACCTTTTCGTGGGATTTTTGAATAAAGAGGGGGAAGTTTGATATGAGTACGGCTGAATTTGATATGAAGCTTTTTCCGGAAAAGCCCTTTTCCTTCATTGTGCATTTGTTCGATCAAGTACTTTTAGGCAGGACTGATGATGAGAGTGAGTATAGTAAACTGCTTCAAGCACTTGATAAAGATATGGTATTGGAAGGGCATTTCTTTGATGGGAAACAGGAGTTATTCGTGACACGCGAGGATGGGCAATTGGTAGCCTATGAGCCGATCATTGTTGAAGCAACTGAAGATGCCGAGAGTACGATTATCCAGCGTAGTTACGAGTTGGAGCGAGCTCCCTACAATATAGAGGGAGCGGGTAAAACCAGATATACCCAATTGACTGTTCTTGAAAGAATCTCCTATGAGGACGATCTGGCTTACGTGGAGCGGACTATGCTGTTTAGCTTGGAGAAAGGGGATGTGCAATGAGCGACAGATATGCAAACCATTCCAATCGTAATCGTTTCAGCCAGCAGTCATTCGGAGGAAAGTCGTACAATAACCAGAACAGTGGTCAGGGCCAGCAGAAACAGCAGCCTCAAAGTAACTACAACAAGGAACAGGGGAATAATTCCAAGTTAAAAGAGATTACGCTGCCTTACGATTTTATCTCCTTACCGAGTAAAAATGGTAAGCCAGAATACTACTATCCATATCATCGTCGGAATGAAGCCAAGAAACCACCCCGCCATGATCTGCACGAAGCGGGGCACCTGTCTGGCTACATCTCCTATCAGATCAAGCCGCACTCGCCACTTGTTCTCGACTTGCGCGAAACGTCTGAAGCTGACGGCCCTAAAGAATATTGGTTGAGTGGAAGTCAGATCCGAGGCAAGCTTCGCGCCAATGTGGAAGTGTTAAGCGCCAGCTACCCGGAATTTGTGGATGACAGCGAGATGTTGTATCGGAAAATTGCTGGTGGTAAGCGATACAAAGAGAAGATCGGAATTACAGATAAACAAGGACTAGAACAAGCGGTAAGGGCAGGGTACTTATATCGCGATGACAAGGGCAGTTTCTATATCATCCCTGCTGTGATGATTAGAGACCAACATTTTCTGTCAGTGCAGGAACTGGATATTATTAATATGAAGAGTAACGTTCTACCAAACTCACATCGATTATTTGACTGGGGGTACTCTTTTAACGGCGAGAATGTGCTTCAAGTTATGAATAAGTTTAACCGTAGAATCAAAGAACTGGACATTGAAATTCGTGAGTTGAGGAAACAATACAGTTTAAATGGTAAGGACCTTGTCTCCGAATATCTCGAAAAAGTGTTCAAAAGATTTGCTTTTACAGAAAACAATATTGGAAAGAAAATAAGCGGTTCAGAAAAAGGAATAGAGGATCTGCACGGCAATCTCTTTTTACAGCTTAAAGGTATACTAGAGGGGTATGATATTGGATTAGCTGAAAAGTATGCAGAAAGATGGAAACTGAAAGCACACATGTTTCATATCTATGAACTAAAAACACCTAAAGGTGTGTCTTCATTTAAAAAGAATTCGGCTCCTTATGAGAAGCAAGTTAAATACTTTCTTTCAGGAAAAAGTGTTACGTCCATTAAAGATGCTGCTTCTCCTGATCCAGGAGGTAGTGACGGAGTGCTCTTCAATTCCACAAATGTCGGATCAAAGCGTTCTCATTATCTTATAGGAGAAGAGCAGGAAAATGCGGTAAGAATTAATGTGCCAGATAGTATACTCATAAGCTATAAGCGTGCTTATAAGAACATTCGTATCGGGAAAAAAAATCACTACGATATATTTAATGAGGATGGAGATACTTCATATGAGAAACCTCTTGTAGTTTTTTATCAATTAGAACAACAGGACCCTAGTAAAACAAATGATCCAAAAGATAAACTGGTTGCTGTCGGCCGAACTCCTTACTTTAAAATACCGTATGACTACCAATTGAGTGAGTTGTTAGGAGAGAAAGACGCAGAAGGCATTGATTTTGCGAGTGCTATGTTTGGATACGTGTCTATGGATAGCCAACAGGTTCATGATGAAGCAGTATATGCCTACAAGTCGCGTCTACGCTTTAGTCCCATTCGTGTGTGTGGAGAAATTCGTGGGGAAGAACAGGAGTTTCTATTAGCAACACCACAGGCTTCTGCCGAAGCGATGTACTTGAAGTCTAACGGCAGGGAAATTCCAACCTATGAAAGATCATTCGGCAATAAGAACAAAGAACCGAACGGAGATGCACCAGATTCATTACGTGGAGTCAAATATTATCATGTGTTACCCAAGACAATTCCAACGTTTCCGGAAGGTTCAAAAGGAGCAAAAAGTAATAGTATACGCCGAGTCTATGATCCATCGCAATCGCCATTTCATTGTGAGGGGAAAATACATTTTAAAAACTTAACGGACGTTGAGTTAGGGCTGCTATTACTTGCTATGAATGTTAAACTTTTGCCTGATGCTGAAAAATATAATATTGAAGGGAAACCATACTACGAGCTTATTGGCGGAGCGAAGGCCTACGGTTATGGCAAAGTGCAGTTCGAACGGATGGAGATCATGCTGGAAGAGCAAGGGAATAGTTTCGAGTCATTAATCATTACACCGTTTAAGGCAAGTAAGGTTGACCCTTCTTTGTTTGTAAAGGCATATAGAGAAGTGATGAAGCATGACTCAAGGTTGGAGCAAGTGGATATCAAACGGTATGTTCAAAGTAGAATAGAAATAGAATTTAAATCTTCCGATAGATACCATGTGAACTGGAGTAACATGAATGAAGTAAGGAAAGATCTGAACAGGAAGCCGAGTGGAGGCGGGTATCCAACGGATTGGGTTTTGAAGTCTACAGAAGATAAATAACAGCTTGAAAAGTAAATATGAAGGTGCGAACCCTAAGCTCACATGATTTCCCTGGGGGATTCGCACCTCAAATGTTGTCGAAAACGTCGTATTTGTGACCTTTTGGCAACACTCGTGTTCGATGAAGGGTGTTTTTTAATACAAATGTAGATATGAATTTGTTATAATTACTGGTGATACGTGATATCTTTTGAAGTTTATGACTTTATAACGTATGTTTTCGCTGTCGCACTCTGTATGGAGCGCGTAGATTGAAGTATGATCTAAATAACCCACACAAAATATACCCCCACGTCGCACTCTGTATGGAGCGCGTAGATTGAAGTCGTGTCCCGACATGCAACAATAAACGCGCATTACCTGGAAGATCTATCGCACGAAAAAGTTGAAGGGTAACGATCAATCTGTAGATTTTCAAGAGATCGCTTTATATCATTTCACAGACGATGGGATGGAGAAGGCAAAGCTATATAAGAAATAGGTCAAATCGGATCTGGCTCGCTGCCTGGGTATGTATGCTTCATAAGGCCGTGGAGGACAACTATTAGTAGACTGGCCACAGATCATAGAGAAAACCTATAGTTGAAGCGTTATGGACTTTTTTATGGGTGCGGCGGTAAACATTAGTTTTGATGGTTCTCATCATAATAATTATGATGTTACTATTAATCTGATATTTGCTGTATAGCACAGGAATATTATGTTATAACCAGTTAAATATCTTCGAACAGAGTTATGGGATTACGAAACGGGGTATATACTATTAACCAAGAAGTTATTCTTGGAGGTGTATATATGGACCGGTCAAGAGAGGATGAAGAGAACATGAGTACACAACATCAAGAAGCACAAAAAACCAATGTGTTGAGCAATGCAGACGTAATGAAGATTGCAAAAAAAGGTTCCAGCAAATACAGAGAAACGTTAGATCGTCTGAGTAAAAATTAATGTATACACGATTAACGGTGGAACAAATCATAGCAATACATGATCAAGAATTAGCTACATCCAATGGATTACCAGGAATTAAAGAACCAGGGTATTAGAGTTCATTTCTGAAAAGCCGTTCACGGAAATTTTCGGACAAGAACAGTACTCTGGTTTATTTAATAAGGCAGCAATTCTAATGTCCGGACTTATCACATCACACTGTTTTTATGACGCTAATAAACGCACAGGAGTCTTGTGTACATACGTATTTTTAAATATCAATGGTTACGAACTAGATGCTTCAGACGAGGACTTGTTCAGTACAGCCATTAAAATAGCAACGAACGATTAGACTGTAGAAGCACTGGCCAAGTGGCTTCAAAGAAACTCATACAAAATTTAGAACTCCGTTAAGGAGTCTTTTTTTGTTAGCGTGCCCGGAGGCATGCATTATGACCGCTATCTGCAAGAGCGTTAAAAGCAGATGTTTTAGGCAAGATATTGATCTGGGTGGCGAGTGCAGGGAATCTTAATATTCTTATGAAAGAGTTTTTCATAGAATTGCAGAATAAAAGAGTCGTATAATTTTACTGTATGTATTCCAAAAGGTCACCGGGTGTAACATTAAGTCCTTTACATAGTGCACCAAGAGTTTCGTAATCAATACGCTTAGTTGCGTTGCCTTTCAGGGAAGTAATAGTATTTCGACTTACGCCAGTCAGCTCTACAACATCTTTATTTTGTAATCCACGTTCTTTCATGATGTCGCCAAGTCGACAACGTATAAGTAATTCATTCATGGTAGTGCCTCCAGTGAAAAAATATAATGCACAATATGTTGACATATAGTCAAAAAGATACTATGATGAGTGTAAACAATGCTAGTCAACATGTTGACATTTAAGGAAAAAATCTGATTATTAGGCCAATCGTAGCAAAAGGATCTGTCTTTAGCAACTACAAATTATCTATTTAAAGAGTAATTGACTGTGAAAAGCTAAAGCGTTCGCAATGTACCTCGAATTACAGGAATTAAGTACAAATAGGAGGAGAATGCAGTGATCCTACATATTGACGCTTTTTATTCGTGTAACAACGTGTTTATGATTTGTGAATCGGGGCTTAGTTCAGATTTTAGTTCTTATAAGGTAGGGAAACAATGAGACCATCAAAAAAGTTAAAACTTGCTTCGTTAATACTTGACTCTTTTGATGATGGTGAGAATTTTAGCTTATATCAAGGATACGTTATGAATGAAAGTTATTTCATCTTTCTTGACGAAGGTACGTTATGGTTGCGCCATGTGTACAAGGTCGATCGCGTAGGAAATATATACATCAATGGAGATGCTGGAGGGATAATTCTCGTCGAGAAAACTCAAGGAGATGCTAGGGTATTGATTGAATCCATTGTGGATCGATTGTCTGAAATGGATGCGTTGACCTTTCTTACGGATGTCCTGTTATGGACTCCAGAACGTGTTGATATGAATTTAAGACTTGATCGTTTCCAATAAGAGTGTGAATGTGGAGCTCATATAAAATTCTTGGGAGAATCAATCTCTAAAACGTTCCCTATTTTGTATCAATTTAGTGACGACTTCTAGAAGTTAATATTAAAATGAAGGTATTATCTGTAGTAAGAACTGTTCTATATGTATAGGGATATTAACGGACAAAAAATTCCTTACAGTAGTACTGTTCATTTGGTAACAAGCCCAGTCTTTCGTTCACTCGGCTGGTTACCGTCAACTGCAATTTGGGAAAAGCAGGGGAAGCGAATGATGTGGATGGAGCAGATATTTAGTCCTTACCTTGAGGAAGTACAGCCCTTTCTCCAACGCTGGGTGTGTACAAGAGAAGGGTATCAGGAAAAAATAGGGTAAAGAGAAACCTTACCTATAAAGTGTCATTAGAACCCATGCTGAACAAATTTTCTATGATGGATTTGCCGAATAATATTAGGGTTTACCGATGAAAGTTTACAACGATAAATACACAATTTACAAAACGAGGATCGAAAAGGTTTATTCTCAGTATTCAGCGTCACTACTAGACATTTCGATCAACATAACACAATGTCGAATCTTAACAAATTCTCTTTATGGCGTTTGTAACGTTAAGCTCGTAAGTAGCCCGACTACCATGACTATGCTTATGGCGTCTAAGCGACACAAAAGTGGGTGGATCACGGTCAGCAAGTGCGGAATTCGGTGTTTGAATGTATACTTGATGCTAAGTAGTTCAGGTGCTTAAGATATGAACTAGAAGAATTAATGGATAAAGAGACCGCTAGTTTTTGATTCTATACACTTAGGTGATAATTACAAAAGCAAAGTCCAACATGTAGGAACCAAAGATTCCTATGACATTGGTGATCTGTTCATGGTGTAGCAGGTGCGAACCCTAAGCTCACATGATTTGCACGGGGTATTCGCACCTCACAGTTTGTCGAATAGGCCCATTTTGAGACCTCTTGGCAATGAAATATTGTCAAAGTTGTTCGAGTAAAGGAATTTAATGAAGTTAAAATATCGAAAAGACGTTATTATCATTTGTGTATTAGAGATGATACGTCTGTTTTCGCTGTCGCACTCTGTATGGAGTGCGTGGATTGAAATTCCGTTTTACACAATATTTTGTGGTTTATCTGCAAGTCGCACTCTGTATGGAGTGCGTGAGTTGAAATTGAAGTTCTTTAGGGAGAGGTGGAGCACCGATAACGTCGCACTCTATATGAGTGCGTGCGGTGATCTGGATGAATATCCTCCGTTTCTGTGGAAGTAGGTGTAACGATTGCTTATTTTAATTAGGTATGATGTAAGCACAATAGATAGTGAAGGCCGAAGAAGGCTATCTAAAGTGGCGAAAAAGTGTGTGGATTACGGTCAGCGAGTGCAGAACTCGGTATTTGAATGTTACTGGACGCTACTCAATTTAGACGATTAAGATTTGAACTGGAAGAATTGATTGATAAGGATACAGATTGTCTTCGATTCTATAACTTAGGCGATAATTACAAAAGTAAAGTCCAACATGTGGGTGCCAAAGATTCCTATGATATGGGTGATCCGTTAATACTGTAGCAGGTGCGAATGCCAAGCTCACATGAATTTCATGGGGGATTCCCACCTCGAAAGTTATCGAAAAGGTCATTTTTGTGACCTTTTGGCAATGATTTAAGGGTTGGAAATTTGTGATAACCGTTTAAAGAAGTAGAAATATCGAAAATACGTTAATGGTTATTTATCTAAAAAAGCTGAGAATACTCCACCCTCGATAGAGTGGGGATGAATCAGCGGTTTTCGACTTCAATCAGAACATATGTGCTATAATATGGATAAGATCCCTATACAGGAGATGTCGTACATGCTGATTCATCAAGCCTATAAATACCGGATCTACCCCAAACCGGAACAACAGCAACTCATCAGGCGTATGTTTGGCTGCTGCCGCTTTGTGTTCAATTACTTCTTGGAAACTTGGACTCAAAGCTATGCGGAAACGGGAAAGGGTTTGTCCTATCACGCTTGTGCGACACAACTCCCCTTATTAAAAGCACAATACGACTGGCTGAAAGAAGTCGATAGCATCGCTTTACAGTCGACTGCTCGTCATGTAGCAGATAGCTATGAACGCTTTTTCAAAAAGCAAAATCAAGCGCCACGCTTCAAGAGCCGGAAGCATCCAATTCAAAGTTACACAACCAAATTCACTAACGGGAATATCGCCATTGAGGGTAGTCGCTTGAAGCTCCCTAAACTTGGCTGGATGCGTTTTGCAAACTCCCGGAAACTGGAAGGACGGATCTTGTCCGCTACCGTGCGTCAAAACGCCAGTGGAAAATTTTTTGTTTCGCTTGTTTGCGAAGTTGAAAAGAATCCTCTGCCGCAAGTGGATGCACATATTGGCATCGACCTAGGTTTGAAAGAATATGCTGTATGCTCGAATGGCGAACGGTATGCTAATCCTCGCTTTTACCGCCAACATGAGAAAACGCTGGCGTTTTGGCAGCGACGGATGGCTCGGCGTACTCCAGGCGGCTCCAACTGGAAGAAAGCAAAGCAACATGTCGCTCGTATTCATGAACGTATTGCGAATAAACGAAATGATTTCCTTCATCAATTGACGACGAAACTGATCCGTGAAAACCAAACGATTAGTATCGAACATCTGCGTGTCGCCAGTATGATTCAAAATCCCAAGCTTTCAAAATCCATCGCCGATGCATCTTGGAGTGAGTGGGTACGGCAACTGACATACAAAGCCTTCTGGTATGGACGAACCCTTCGGATCGCCGATCCGTTCGAGCCGACCAGTCAGAGGTGTCACGTATGTGGCATGATCCACCCTGAAGTAAAGAATCTTGCAGTTCGGCAATGGACGTGCATCGCTTGCGGTACGCTTCATGACCGTGATGAAAACGCCGCTCATAATATTGCACAAGCAGCGGTTTAACCGCTACCTAACCAAACGATAGAACTGCGGGAACGCAGGGATCGCTTGCTAAAAAAGAAGAGGAACCTTTTCTGTTCGCAAGAATCCACCACTTCAAGCGTTAGCTAAGTGGGGGAGCATTCAAGAATCGGATGAAGGTACGTCACTTCTCATCAAGGAAAAAGATAAACTTCTAATTGTGGATCGAAAAACGTTGAAGAACAAAGCTTCATACAATTTCAAAATGGATGTACAAGACGGACTAATATACTATGGAGGAAACGGAGTAGTATACGTTTTGAATTGGGAAGCAAGTAGTGTAAGTAAGTATACACTGCAACATTAGATCATACACGGCTTAGGCGATGAAGCTATTCAGCCAAAGTATCGATTGAGCCATAGAAGTTATTCAATATAATAGACCATGAAAAGCACTCAGCAGCTACCCTCTAGTATAAAAGGGTTAGCTGCTTTTTTTGCTGCAGGGTGGGCAATAGACATACGAGAAAACCCCGAGATACGTCATTTCGTTTAGGTCTTAATGAAAATGGAGTACTTTGCGAAATGATAATAATGATGAGAAAAAATGACTCCCGATCTAAATTAACACCTAAAATAAAACACTTATTTTTCGGTAAATGTTATACATTTTGTTATTGTTAATTTTAAAAATACATATTAAAGTGTTGTATGTACAGTGTTTTTTAATTATAATTTAAGAGATAATAAATTCATTTGGTAGTAGTAATTAGTTTGTAAAAAGTGAGGAGGATAGTCGTAACAAAGGAGAATTTGGAGTACTGCATAAAGAGTCTACATAGAATTAATAGCAAAGATTGAAAGCAAAGCGTTCGAGTCTAATGCTTGAAACGTGGTTCCAGTACATGAAGTGGAACATGTAGAAAAAGAGCAGTAATAAACTTCCTGAGCATGCCAGCTCTGATAAACAAGATCTAAGCAGGTTGTCGCGAAAGTGAATTATCATTTGAGTATTAAAGCGTTACAGCTAGGTTGAGCTGATGATCTGACATTAGAAGTGTAGAACAAAGTCCTTCGACTGGTTATTTAGGATGTTTTGATAGGCTTCATATAATAAAGACTACTACCATTTAAAAGCGGGATTGATAGAGTGGATCCCTTATTTTATGGTTTTTTTTGACGGAGAAGGAGAGAGAATCTGATGAAACGTTATACTAAAATGATGATACTAGCTACTGTTCTCATAATGATATTTCAGTCTGGTGGTATTTCTTTTACTCAGCTTGCATTTGCAGAAGAATCGACCTCAAATTTGGTTATTGAACATGGAACACCGGACTACATTTTAGTAGGTGAGGAGCGGCAGTTGAAGGCAGTACGTTCTCATGACGATGGCAGTGTTGAAGATGTGACTGCGTTAAGTAATTGGGTTTCCAGTGATGCCACCATTGGTACGATCAGTACTCCTGGTCTACTACTCGGGATAGCCCCAGGAGATGTTACAGTTACAGTAGATGTATACGGCGAAACCACTTCGACTTCAATAAGCATTGTCGACTATCTGAGGCTGGAAGCACAAGTTCCAAACAATATGTTAACGATCGGTGATTCTACGCAAATTACGGCACAGGCCGTCCTAACGAATGATTACTACATAGAAGATGCTATACCAAGAGCTACCTTTGATTCACAAGATCCAACGATTGCTGATGTTAGTTCAACTGGAGTGATTCATGCGATCAGTGAAGGAGAAACATTCATTAATGTACGTGTGGGTAAACTGGTAAAAACCATTTACACCGTCGTGTCAAAAGTAGAAGAAGAACCTATTCTCATAATGAAATCGGGAACCGTTTTACCTGATGACTTGGAAAATACGGATCGAGTCATCGCGAACATCGACAAACTTGGTTTGAATACGGTCGTCGTACCAGTACGTTTTGATGTTCTGGATCCTCATAGCCATGAATTAAGCATGCATCCAGGCGATGTAGAACATGCGAAGGCTCTCATCGATGTACTCAATGAGAGAGGCGTAAACGTCATTTTAGAAGCCTATCCGTGGATTGCGGGTGGTACTGTCACAGAAGTTGAATATGATCCGTCCGACATGAATGAATTTTTTTGGAACTATAAGACGGTAGTGTGGTTCACGTTATTACAGGAAATAGCGATACCTAAAGATGTTTATGCTGTGATCGCTGGGTCAAGTTACACCAAACTTGAATCCAACCTGTGGTACTGGCGCGGTGTATTCAATTACATAAAAGAGGAATATACAGGGAGGTTAACATATAAAACGTCTTGGTGGGTTACGGCAGATTGGGACTCCTCTACGATGAATGCTTACAACGAAAAAAAGAGTAATCTGATGTTTGGATACATTGATTTCATCACCATTGCTGCCTACTTCGAATTAAGTGATAAACCTGGCCCGAGCACAGCAGAGTTGATTACAGATTTGAATAGTTCAAGTATCCATGCAAGGCATCAAAAGATTCACGATGAAATCCGGTCTTTTGCAGATGTATGGGGAAGGGATATATTTTTTGGAGAGCTTGGAATTCCTAGTGTAAATTATGGGACATCAGCTCCTTGGAACCCAGTTGTTTCTGATGTTCCTAATGAAGAAATACAACGGAATGCGTTTGAAGCGTACCAAGATGTTTTTGGTGGAGACAGTTGGTTTAAAGGATATTCCATTTGGCAAATATCCAATGACTCAAACAACTATTATCCCGTTGGGAAAGAAGCGGAGCCCGTCATCCGTGACTTCCGTCCCGAACTTGCTAGTCCAATTCAATCCTTAACCAGCAGAGATCCTTCTCTTCAGCTCATCGCGGGAGAGATCCGGCAGCTACATATTCAAGGGCATTACTCCAACAACGGTAAAGCGGATCTGACCCGTATTGTGTCTTACAACTCCTCCAACCCTGATGTTGCATCGATTGCGTCAGATGGTACGGTGCTTTCTCATCGTGATGGATTATCTACAATAACTGTGAACTACTATGATGCATCAATTGATATCCAGGTCGAAGTTAAGCCAGATACCAGTCATAATAAGCAGCTACACTCTTTCCAGATCAATGAGGTTGAAGGAACGATCGATGAAGATTACCATACCGTTAGTGTCCGAATGCCCTATGGGACCGACCTCCAAGAATTGGTTGCTACCTTTACAATGGATGGAGTTTCCGCAGAGGTGGCGGGACACTTACAAGTAAGTGGGGAAACCAAGAATGACTTTAGTTCACCTGTCATTTACTCCATTCATGCAATGGATGGGTCGGTACAGTCGTATACAGTAACTGTCCTAGCCTTGACGGACGATGATATCTCTAAGCTGCAGATTACAGGATTGCCTCAAACGATGATCGTCGGTGAAACGAACAAACCGGTTGTGCAGGCCACTTTTCCGGATTCCTCAACAGCCGAAATCACAAGCAAATTAACGTGGGAGCTAACTAATCCGGCCATTGTTGAAGTAAGAGAGGGCCAATTAAAAGCATTGAGACCAGGTAAGGCTAAATTATCCGTCACGATCGGGGACATACATTCAGATGAGTATTCGATCACAGTACAAACTAAAGCATCTGAGCTGCCTACTCATACCGAGGGAAGCGGAGGATATACTTCTCCATCAACTGAAATAAGTAATCCGGGCAATGTAACCGAAGACGTTGGCGAAAGTGTAGAAGGGGACGTGCCCACGCAAGGTGTAGAGTCCATTTTTACGTTTGTTATTAATCGATCCAACTTGGTGAAAACCATTCAATCTGAACTAACAGAGGGCAAACCTTCAAAAGTAAATTACCGGGATCTGGCTGATCACTGGGGAGGGCCCTATATTCAACAGCTTCATTCCCTGCAAGGTATCATAGGGTATCCAGATGGAAGCTTTAGGCCAAACAATGCCATAACGAGAGCTGAATTTAGCATCATGTTAGACCGAGTCTTCTCGCCATCCGAGGGAAGCCCTCAGCCAGTACTGTTTAAAGACGTTGATACTCACTGGGCAAAAGAAGGTATTCTTCAGCTTGCAGAGCAAGGTGTACTTCGTGGATATGCGGATGGAACCTTCAAACCAGATCAATATCTGTCCAGAGCAGAAGTGGTTGAACTTGTGGGAAGAATTGTTGAGTTAAATCATTTCACGAATACTGCCAGCCCGTTTCGCGATATTAATCATACTTGGAACCAAGAGAAAATCGAATTAGCCTATACTGCTGGTCTAATTCAGGGACGGAAAGCCAATCAATTTGTTCCTGATGGGTTGGTTACAAGGGCAGAAGCGACTACACTCCTGATCCGAATGTTATCCCTCGATCCAGATCTGGGCCCTATGTTAAAATAGAATTATGGCCATTACATGTTAGATATGTAGTGGCCACATTTTTGTCCGGGGTAGGTTGGAAGAAAGAACGGATACTTTGATGAGGTTAAGCTTGTGTAGTAATTGATCTGACAGAGTAATGAGAGTGAATAGCGAGATAGGTTTAAGATAGTGCTTGCAGATATGAGGGAGTGTGTACAGTGGGTGACGGAAAATAAGATAATCATTAAGGTTTCTTTCGTTGCGAGCCTTCTATATTGATTGAGGACAAAAGGTTGAATCCAATTAAAGGTTATCTCCAAAAGAATTACATAACTTATCTCAGGAAAAACAGTCTGATGTTTATCTAAGGAGCGTGAAAAAATTGAAAAAAATAACTCAACTCTTATTAAGCGGTGTAATGGTAATAGGTATATACCCTTTCACAGAAAGTACAAGTCAGGCTGCAGTTACCTCTTTTAAAGATGTACCTACGAGTCATTGGGCGAAAGCCTCCATCAATGAGGCCGTGGCGAAAGGCTATTTCAAAGGATATAGTGATGGCACGTTTAAACCTGGAGCAACAGTGACGCGCGCAGAATTTGCAGTATTGCTTGCCCGAGTGGCCAAAGGAACGCCTGAAACGACGCAAGCGAGTGTGTTTAAGGATCTGAACGGTCACTGAGGTGAGGCAGAAGTAAATCGTGCAGTATCCCTTGGTTTCATCATGCCTTCGGATTACCCGAATGGATTTAAGCCAGGCACGACGTTGACGCGGGAAGAAATGGCGAAGTGGCTTAGTTCAGGACTTGCAGCGAAAGATGAAGATTATAAACAGGCGTTGAAGGATACAAAAAACACGTTGGTGCCTGTGGCAGAGTTCTATAAAGGCGGCTTGAAGAAGGCTGCATACCCTTATGTATCGGTGGTCTTGGGCACAGGATTGATGGCTGGATACCCAGACGGTACCTTTGGTCCAGGGAAATCAACGACACGTGCAGAAGCAGCTGTTATTTTATCACGTTATTCACAGGTTCAAGAGAGCAAAGCAGATACGTATAAAGATCTGAATGAAATGCGCGAAGTTGGTCTGACAGGAACGAATCTGACTTCTGCCACGCCTTTTGTTTACAGTAAATATGAGAACGCGAACTATTTAAATACTTTTGACTTAATAACGGAGAAACCCTTTTCTCTTCGTAATAATCTTGGAGAAATGATAGTCCATCGAATGATAATAGCCGATGCACCTACTTCGTAGACTGTGAGAAATATGTATGGAAAAATGTTTATCGATAAAGATTTTGACAGATTCATTGATGAAGATCGCTACATGGTTTTTATGGAAGTAACAGTTACCCCTAATGGCGATAATCTTAGCAATCTAGCATTAGCTAACTCAACTGGATATCGCTTAACCAGTGGTGCGGCTAGTAATTTTACAAGTGGAGCTGTAAACAAATATGGCATAATAAACTTACCAAGAGTAGATTATGTGAAATCTGGATTTTTCAAGAAGGGTGTTTCTAGGCGATATTGGATGGCTCAATCTATCAATCGATATCGTTCTGAGGACGTTACTTTAAACGGTTCATCAATAAGGGTCGGTAACTCCTTTACGTCATTTTATATACCAAATTGATTTAAGGATGTTTAAATCTGAGAAGATGCATGCAAGTAGTATCCTGCAATGATAACCGGTGAGATCTCAATCCGTATGGAGTGCGTGCGGTCCTCTGAATTGATGTAGGCATGAGGGACGAAGAGAGCTATCTAAGTGACACAAAAGTATGTAAATCACGCTCAGCGAGTGCATAAGTTGTTGTCAGATTGTATACTTGTTACTAAGTAGTTCAGGCGTTGAAGATTTAAAGTAGAAGAAATAATGGATAAAGAGACTGATAGTCTTGGATTCTAAACACTTAGTTGAAAAATTACAAAAGTAAAGTCCAATTTATCTATTCATACTGTTGCAGGTGCGAATGCCAAGCTCACATGTTTTTCCCGGGGGATTCGCACCTCACAATTTGTCGAAAAGGCCCATTTTGTGACCTTTTGGCAACGAAATATTGTCAAAGTTGTTCGATTTAAGGAACTAAAGAAGTTAAAATACCGAAAAGACGTTAATATCATTTGTGTTATAGAGATGATACGTCCTTTTTCGCTGTCGCACTCTGTATGGAGTGCGTGGATTGAAATAAGTTATACCAGCAACAACAATACGGCGCGGCTCAGTCGCACTCTGTATGGAGTGCGTGGATTGAAATCCCCATCAAACCGGATGCCTCTTGCAACAGTGGATCGTCGCACTCTGTATGGAGTGCGTGGATTGAAATTGAAGGGCCTTCACGTCTGCCTTGAGTTGTTCAAGTCGCACTCTATACGAGTGCGTGGATTGAAATAATTTCAGATGATCGATTTCACGGTTCAGACGTCGCACTACGTATGGGGTGCCTGGATTGAAATGCTGGGTGGAGGAAGAGGGTTACAAACGGGCAGATGTCCCACTCTGTATAGAGTACGGCGAGTTAATTACAAATGGCTTGCGTTAGTTTTGTAGTACAATGCTTTGGAATCTTTGATCTAAATCAGAATTGAAGTAGTCCCATGAACGTACCTGCCAGAAAACATGTCTGACCGTGGACAGATCGATGTGGTCTAAAGGTGTATGTGATTTAAGGAAATTAAATTGTTTTAGTAGGATATTGATCTGGGTGGCGAGTATAAAGGACTTGTGTCATCCGGATTGTTTAACAATGTGGGGTTTTAAACAGAGTGTATGTAGGATCGGGCATCGGAATTTGGGTTCATATTGTAGAATGTTATGAGTCTGTCTGAAGCAGGTGCGAACTCCAAGCTCACATGATTTCCCTGGGGGATTCGCGCCTCGGAATTTGTCGAAAACGTCTTTTTTGTGACCTTTTGGAAACGATAATCTGGATTAGAGACTGATTTTCATTGATAAAGAGAGCGGAAACACGTATTAATGGTATGGAAATGAAACCTTGTTACGTCTTTTTTCGCTGTCGCACTCTGTATAGAGTGCGTGGATTGAAATTATCCCTCCTATATGTCCAGTACAACCAATAGAGCGTCGTACTCCGTATGGAGTGCGTGGATTGAAATCTACACCTCCTGTTGTACACTGTATGGGCACATATGTCGCACTCCATACGGAGTGCTGATTCTATCGCAAAAAAATTGAATAGTTCGGGTGTGAAGTGAGTTATATCGGGAACAAATATACAGTTACAGCGATAGATTAGAATAGATCTGTAACGATTCATTAAAAAAGACTTTGTATGTACAGTGTTTCTAACGTAATTAGTGGTTCTATGTTTTATTGGAGTGTACAGAGAGAAGAATGGAACTTATTTTCTTTTTAACCGCGCTTTTCGTAGAAAGTAACCTAATCCTAACATCATCGGAATACAAGATGGCCAACTACAAGCCTTGAGCCCAGGTACAGTGGAAGTATTCGCTCAGTTTGGGGGAATCCTCTCTGAAGAGTATTCAATCAGTGTACAAGCTAAATCGACAGTTCTGCCTACTCAGCCAGGGGGAGGCGGGGGTTACACGGCCCCATCACAAGATATAAAAGATTCGGGAACTGTGACCGAAGAAGGCGGGGAGGTTGAAGAAGAGGAATTACCTGCAGAAGCTTGATAAGTCAATCTTCACCTATGTGATCAACCGATCCGGCTTAGTACAATCGATTCAATCGGAAATGACCGCAAGCAAGCCAAGTAGAGATTATACTGATTTACCTGGTCATTAGGGAGAGCAATATGTGCAGCAGCTCCAATCTGTTCAGGGTGTAATCGGGTATCCGGATGGAAGCTTTCGGCCAAACCATGCTATCACAAGAGCGGAATTTAGCATGATGATCGATCGCGTCTTTTCGCCATCGGAAGGCAGCTCGCAACCCAAAATGTTTAACGACGACCTGACTAATCACTGAGCTAAAGAGGGCATTCTCCACCTCACGGAGCAAGGAGTTATTCAAGGATATGCGGATGGTACGTTTAAGCCAGATCAGTATCTTTCCCGAGCTGAAGCGGTTGAGTTGGTTGGAAGAATTATTGAGCTTAACAACTTCACAGCAACGACGGTCCCTTTCCACGATATTGATCATACCTGGAACCAGGGAAATATCGAATTGGCGTTTGCTGCTGGCTTGATCGAGGGGCGGAAAGCTGATCAATTTGTTCCTGAAGGAATGGTTACAAGAGCAGAGGCAACTGTGCTCCTTATCCGGATGTTGTCTCTTGATCCAGCACTAAACACTATGTTCAAATAGAATTGTGGCCACTACAATAGATAATGTAGTGGCCACATCATTATCCCAGGTATGTCGAAAGAGAATGGATATGAGCTTGTGGGGAAATTGGTCTGGTAAAGTAATGAGAGTGATTAGCTAAAAATAGAAACTAATTCAATTCAGCAGAGGGGCTGAAGAGCGAATGCTTCAACAATGTAGGTTATGTAGTGAATATAAAATTCTAATAAATTCTCATATCGTCCCTGAAGGGTTTTATAAGAAGATTTATGATGATAAACGAAGAGTATATTTTTCATCAGAGTCAAGAGGTACATTTATTACAATGCAAAAGGGTCAGAGAGAAAAGCTTTTATGTAAAGAATGTGATAGTGATGTTATAGGCAATAAATATGATAAGTATGGAATTGAAGTTATTAGAGACGATTTGCATAAAGAGACGTATGTGGATAAGGAGAAAATAATTTGGACCGGACTAGATTACAATAGGCTCAAAATATTTCTACTTTCCGTTCTATGGAGGGCACATATTGCTCAAAACTTTCATGGTGGTATTACATTAGATGAAAGTACAGCAGCTATTATTGTGGAGTCGATTAAAAGTGGGCAAGCGCCTGCAGAATCCGTTATTCCTATAGTGGGCGTAGTCTTGATGGACCCAGATGATGATAACCTTAGATGCGATGAGTTCATTACTAACGGTAGAGTTTATAAACGACCGGGACTAATACATAGTATGGCTTATATCATTATGTTTGGAGGTTACGCCTGGACATTCATTGTGCCAAAATCTGAAGAAAACGATCGTCACAAAGGTTTCTTTCTTAAAGAACATGGTAGTATGATATTGGTGAAAGTTAACATTCATGATTTCCGTCCATTTACTGACCTCATGGAAAACATTGAATTTGCAAATGATAACTTTGATCGTTTAGACCGAAGCACCAAGTAATGCCATCCTTTTAAATAAACCGAACAGCGCGTTTTCTGGGTGTGTAGTACGATTACCTGATGACATTTAAATGGTATATTGAACTCAATAATAAGATGATAATGAGAGGATTGTGATACTTGCCATGTTCTATGTACGAATTAGTTTATTCCTTATGGATAACTATGACCTCGACATTAAAGGTGAGCAAATTTTGTTTCAAACAAAAGACGCTGTATGCAAGATTAAAGTTAAGCGCGAACTTGAGAACGTGCAGATTGTATATACCCTTGGCGGGTTTGATAATAAAGAAATTGCTTTCCTAGAGGGCGAAAAGCTCTATTTTAATGTGAAAAAGAGCTTTATTAAACTTGGGATTCCTATAAATATTTCTGGTGGACTTCGGGTTCTGGATACAACTCAAAAATCATTTATGACTGGGGGATTAACAGAAGAAGGCATAGAGATTATGAAGTTGCAATTTCCTGAATTGACTAATAAAACAGTGGAAAATGATATATTAGGATTGAGCATATACCATTTCAATGAAGATATTTCCGAAGTCAAATTTGTAGGACAAGAAATACAAATTTTAAAGAAAATACCGCCTCCAATTATTGACATGGTGGACTATAAAGAAGACGACAAACTTAAGACCGCCTATTCACTAATAAACTCAAGTAATGTTGTCAATGATCTGAGAGTTAGTTTTATTTTGAAGATTAGCGCAATTGAGTCATTGGTGCCAGAAGAGCAACGTAAAGACGAAGAATATTGTAACATCATCAGTCAACTTAATAAAATGATTAAAAAAGATAACATTAAGTCAAAGCTCCCAGATGCTGAACTTGAAAAATATATAAATCGAATAAAGAGTGATATTGGCGCTCTTAAGAAAAAGAGCATAGGTGAGAAATGCCGAAACTTGATCGTAAAATGCGGTATTGAAAAGCAATATCTAGGTAAGGATGTACTTATTTTCTTCAAAGAGTGTTATAGCATGAGAAGTGATTTTGTACATACCGGGTCATTTAAAAACAAAGAAGATGAAATAAATAAAATTCGTGAATTAGAAACATATTTAAAAGAACTAAATAACTTGATTCTCGATATTCTCGACTATTATGAAACAAATATTCCAGTTTAATGTTTTATTATTTTTGATATTAGATCCAATTAGAAGCGGCAATCTATGACTTTTTCAATTCTTAGATTGCCGCTTCTTTCTTTAACGACCATCTTTGCAATTAGTTTTAAATAGCAGTAGTGTTACGATGATTTAGTTATAAAAATTAAAAACGACGGTACAGCCACCCCGTTTCGCGATACCTGGCCCACTATAAAAAAAGGCAACCTCACTAGGTTGCCACCTCATTCCTTACATGACGAGAGGTTGGATAATAATAGTCTTTATATTCTTTCCATCATGCGGGGTAGAATATCTTTTTGTAAATGCATCGACGTTTGTGACTAGTTTTGTTTTATCGTAAATGAAAAAATAGACGTTCTTATGGGGATAGTGGAAGACATCGGAACCTATCTCCTCGGATAAGTCACGTTCTCTCATCGTTTTCCTCGTGCACTTAACTTCAATGACAGTATCATAGCTGCCCAAGTAGATATCATAACGGATTCCCTTGTATCCGGCATCCTGGTCTGCCTCAAGTCTTGCATCCGGAAAAATAGGGCGGATCAAAGAGAATAACATACGTTGGACATCATACTCATTTACGAGAGCAACCTTATCAAGATCTTCCTTTTTTAATCCACCGTTACCGTGTACAGGCTTTTGATACATTTCCTCTACATGCTTCATGAAATTGAGCATGATGCTGGAAATAATTCGATGAAAGGTTATGGGATCATAAAGACTCGTATTATCCCTCAGCACTTCTTGAGGAACGTTATCAAAATAGCCTTTCTCAATATCTCTAATCAACCCTTCTAAGTGTGCAATCCCCATGTTTAGACTAACCTGATGGCCTGAGAATGCGCCTCTGGCCCCTGGGGATTTCGATACCATACTTTGGATAGCAAATTCGCTTGCAATGGAATCTTCCGAAAAGGTCTGATTAAGCATCCTAATGGTTGAAGCCACCCAAGATTCAAACTTGATTTCCATATCATTACCATTAGATTGTAATGCCAAGCCTTCTTCAATCTGAGACTGAATATTTTGAATGATCTCATCTTTGACACCGATAAAATGCACTTTCGCAACCATCATTGCACTCCCCAACGTAGATAGAATAAGAAGAGAGGTTCTAATATATAAACGGTATCATCTTTATACTCAAGTACTTGATAAATCGTCTCATTACTCTGTAGAATAGCTTGGACTTGTGATAGTGTCTCCTTAATCTTCTGCATGGTTGGTTTTTCAGATTGAGAATCTACAAGCTCATCGACTCTTTTCTTCATATTCTCTAAGGAAATACTAATAGAAGGAGGATCAATTGCCAGCGATTTTAAGACCAATTCATAGATGTCAGCCTCGTTCCCTTCGGCTAGTACGTAAGCTTTCCTCTTATTTCCTCTTGTCGAAGGCCCTAACTTTAACTTTCGAATGACTTCCTCATAAGAAAGGTTACTAGATGTTAATCTATATGCATTAATAAGCTGCTGCTGTCCCTCAATTGTTATATCCTTATTATTGTCAATGTCTAAAATTAGAGAAAGATTTAGACAAATAGCTTGCATTAATTGAGGGGAAGCGAGGCTTTCGACGGCCATACTTTTTGCATATGACATATCAATTTCCATACCTAACTCTTTAAATCCTGTAATTGCAATTTCGCTTAATTCATCTTGATTCCAAGGTTCAATGTTTATTAGACTAAGCCTGCCACTCAGATCAGGATTTTTTCGTATTGCATCGTCTGCTCTGAAGGGAAGCGAAATAACGATAGTCGTAAATCGTTGCCTTATGGCATCTTTTAATTGATGTGCCATTTCCAACTGGATCGCCTCTGGTGCGTAGTGAAAATCATCTAAAACTAGCACTAAGTCATTCTGATTAAAGAAGTCAATAATTTTATCCTTACCTAACCGATAGAATTCTGTTAAGGATGTTGTTCTCGACTCCTGGAGACCAGAAGAAATTTTTCCTTCCTTAGATTTTTCGTCTATTAAACCGCTCTCTAAAGATATCCCAACTTTTTTGGCTATTGTAGACCAAAAATCTTCACTTCCTTTAAAATCTGCTCCAGATAGTGAGATCATTCTTTGGAAACCTACCACTCTCTCACATAAGACAGTTTTTCCAGTTTTAGAAGGCCCAATTATTGATGTTAAGTAACCAGTTGTACTTAATGCTTGAGTTAACCGCAATTCGTAAGAAATCGGGAGTGTATGTGATGAACGTGTAACGTAGGTATGTGTTGGAAAAGCTCCTGGTATAAATACCTCATTAGCCTTTAACATGAGTATAAACCACCTTTAGGTATGTTTTTATCTATTATACCCTTAATATCGTTAATACTACATGAAAAAGATAAAATATATACATTAGTATACATTTCTTAATCATTTTGATGATTTTATGTAAATCATCAAAAAAACCGAGAATGATATACTATAACTAGAGGTTGATGATTCAGATGGTAAATAACCACAGGACAAATCATTAACATTTTTTCATTATATACACCCCATATGTAATTAGTTCTTAAAGGGAAGAATTCAAATGCATTCAAACGCACTTGAGCACAACTGATCATGCAGACAGACTAGCGCAAAATTGACTAAATTTAGCGGGAAGGAATAACATGGGCAAAAGAGTTCAGAATGTATATCCTCTAAAAACATTTGAATTAATCCTTTATTACGGTGAAGAGTATAGAATATATGATGCTAACATACATCTGACCAGCAAATTATCTCCGTTTGTTGATCAATGACGTTGAACTCCTTATGACAGCTAGGGTTATCGAAGACGCTGGCGCTGTAGAGTGGGACAATGAAGGGGACCTTGACCCTGACGTTCTTTATGAGAAAAGCGAAGAGTTCAGACAAACAGCTAGAGCTAAAAAATATTTCTAACCCCAACATCATCGGAGTAAAAGGTGCCCAACTACAACCCTTAAGACCAGGTACAGCCAAAGTTTTCACTCAGATGGGGCAAAACCACTCTGAAGAGTTTCAATCAGCGTATAAGGAAAATCAATATATTTGTCTTCTCAGTCAGGGGGAGGCGGGGGTTACTGCCCCATCACAAAAAATAAAAGATCCGGGAACTGTGGCCGAAGACAGCGGGAGGGTAAAGTAGAGGATTTTCCCGCGTAAGTTGATAAATCCATCTTTACGTATGTGATCAACCGATCCGGCTATCGATTCAATCTGAAATGTCCGCAAGCAAGCCAAGCAGAGATTATTCGGATCTGTCCGGCCATTGGGAAACTTGATATGTGGAGGCTAGTACATAATGAAAACAAATAAAATTTTACCCTTTTTACAAAAACCTCAGAAAGTGGCTCATAAGAATCAGGAGCAAATATTCAAAGATAACCGAACAAGAAGAGAAAAAATGTTAATGCAATTAGATAAAAAGAAAAAATATTAAAGATTAGTTTAGATGCCCCCTGAATGATGATTAAATCAAATCTAAAGGTGGTCTCTTTCTCTCAAATACCCCTCACTTAAAGGAATCTCGTTAGGGCGCATATATTATGCCTAACGGGGTTCTTTCTTCTAAGCTACTGATCCATATCATCCACGATATCGTACAACCATTATAGCTAGGCTTTATGTACTGTTAGCTATGTCTACCGAATTTGTATAAATTGTATATAGATAAAAGAATAGTAATAGAACAGATTATCTTTACGATTACTCCTGTAAATGCATTACTGGTTTCTATAAACATACAGCTTACAGAAGTGAATATTGATAAAATACACATGATGAGCATCGAATTGTTTTTCTTCTTCTTTTGTCTAGTCATCTCAATCACTCTCTTTTTGCTTTGGATTAGGTTGGTTTTTATACACTAGCCATGTTTTGCCACGTTTACGTGCTACAACTTTCTCATTACTGCACAGATGCTTAATGCGAACAGGAGAGAGACCCCAAGCTTCCGCAGCTTCCTCTGTGGTCATAATACGTTCCATGATGTAATCCATGTCCGATTCTATAAGCTGTCTATCCTGGTCCATTGTATCTCTCCTTGTCATTTACGTAGGTCATCTAGTACATTATACAGGGCAAGCAGTAGGAAAACACTGCTTTTTGGAAATGAAGTAGCCCACTGGAACGAGTTTCTTTTTTGCATATTCCAGACCGGTGTATCACACTCGCCAAGAAAATGTTGAGGTGAGATAACACTCACGAATCTTTTTGAGAGGAGTTATTCCATCGTATATAAAATGTTGACAATGCTTGAGGAAAGAAAAAATATTAGGCTTGAGAGAGATGGGAAATATATCTTCCGTAAGAGAGAGGAATAATACGAACGTTGTTCTTCCCTATACAGATTCAGATTAGCTGTAATAGACTCAATAGATGAACGCACAAGAGTTAGGGGGAGATGACATGTCAAACAACTTGTATACATACCTAAAGGATCATGGAGAAGATCCGATTCTTGATACATCGGGTTTTACGAATTCATATGTGTACGATAGCTATAAAAATTTGGCTTACGAACATCTGAAGTCAGCCAATGAACCTGAGGCATTAGTTCGAAGTCATGATCACAAATTTGAATTTGTTTATATCAACAACCCAGAGATAAATGCATTCGCCTTTATATATGAAAAAACGGATGTAATAGGTTTGAATATCGGGACAGTTCATCAATTAGAAGCATACTTTACAAAAGCATTGAATACCGGAATTTTTGAATGGGTGGTTGAAAAGAAGCAACGACATATATTGTTAGAAGTGCTGATGTTTTTGGCAGTCGAATTTATTATTCTTCATGAATTAGGTCACCTTTATCACGGCCACTTAGAATTTGATTCTTGTTCTAGACCATTCAGAAAAATGATTGAAAGGAATTTGGACTACGAGGAACACTTAGAAAGCAGAACACTAGAGATGGACGCGGATGCTTATGCTACATTACGCTCATTTGGGAAATTCATGTCCGTTGATCTTGATCAGAATCTTCCAATAATACGGAGTGCTAATGACTTACTTCGGTTTTGGATATTCGCAACAAATTCATTCTTTTATTTGTTTGAGGAAGAAGCTGTTGATTTTCAACATATTCACCAAGAAAATTATTATCCTAGAGCTTTAAGACAAGCAGTTAATATTGATATCTCAACAATTTTCGTTAAACAAAACAAACCTGAATTTGCGGAATGTTATGAGGAGATTTTTCGTGAAATGTTTCCTCTTTGCGAGAAGGTTTACCAGGAAGTAGGGACTCATAATCCATCTTTTAATCGTGTTGAGGAGCTACTTTCTTTAGCGGATCGTCGACGGATTGAATATATGGAAGAAGTGAATCTTTATTATCGCGAAGTATTGTACGATAAACTATTAAAACATGCTCGTAATAAATTGTATAAAAACCTCTAGCTAAACTCGCTGCTGTTCCTCAGCCGTAAGCTGTTTTTGGAATTAATAGCATCATAGAACGATTAAAGCAGCGGATCCACGTGATCAGCTGCTTTTGTTCTCTAACGGGCATTACACTTCAAAATCCGTCCAATGGTAAGATGATGTATCCTTTTATTTTTCAAACAAAATTCTTATTTTCATCGATAAAGCGTGTGAAAATAAGTGGTTTTCATATGTCTTCTCAAGAGAGAAAAAATGGTATATAGTTGCCTTCAAGCCAGTTGGGCCAAAGAGATGGGAGAGGAGCAACCATGTATCTGACTTCTAAAGAAAGACATGAAATTATACTGAAACTTACTCAACCCCAAAAAAACGCATTGCGGGTATTTTCAAAGCTATCTCAAAAGTCTTACTTTGCGAATGTGCTCGCTTCGCACAAAGGGACTGAACGCTATGCTTTTGACGGTTTTATCGACCATGGTGAGGTCAGCGATCGTGTAACGTGTCTTTGTGGCAAGTCATTACGCTATGAGTTCATTCTCAGAGACTTACGTGCTAATCGTTCCGTTAGCCTCGGGAGGACTCACTTTCAAAGAGAACTGGATATCCCTGACCATATTGCACGACTCGTAACAAAGGGACTACATACTATAAATATTGAACTCGATGAGGTACTACATAGATTTGAGCAGAACGATATCAATTTGCCGCAGTCTATTCTTGAGCATATGGATAAGCTGGATTTGCCAAGCGAGATTCAGTGTCTACTTCAGGCTCGATTGCCGCTGCTTAGACGACATAAAGAGTACTTATTCGATCACACAAAAAAATACCGACTACCGAAGACACCAGTTTCTCAGAAAGATGTGAACCAGCCCCCAAGTAGGCAGGATCGGTATCTGGAATATAAAAAGTTCGAAGTGAAGTACGGACAAAGCATTGAGGAGTATTTTAAGAGAAAGGAACTCCCTCATGACTTTCGGTGCCGAAAAGATCGAAGATTACGAAGTATTAAGTATTCTTCGATCTATGGAATTATGGATTATTTAATTGATGAAAAGGGTTTGGAAAAAAGTGCGATCTTCGTAGATCACCCATGTATCCCTTATGTGAACAATTATCTAAATAATAACCCAGATAAGTATAGGGTGCATCCAGATAGAGTGAATAGTCATAACGCAGAGTATAAATATGTGGCTATACCCGGTCCACTTGAAGTTGAGCCCGTCTTAGAAGATAGAAGAAAGCATTATATATAGCCCCGGGAAAATTAAAACCAACTGTGGAACAAATGAGATTAGGCTAACGGACAGGTTAGTGGTTCTATGCTCATTTCCAAGACAAGTACGCGTTCCTAGAATGCTGGATGAGCGACAAGTTTCGAATTTTTGACTCGTCTACGCCAGTATATGACGCCAGGTGACGTCCAATTCGAACAGATGTTGGAGGTTGCGATCCAGAAAGATGTCCAACCTGCTGCTCCGATGTTGTGTAGATTGAAATTCAGGCAGTTGCGTGTTACCACTGTTGCTTGTCGCACTCCGTATGGAGTTGGTGAGGTGTAATGATTGCTTATGCTGGTAACGAATGAAATAGGTAGTGAAGGCCGAAGAAGGCTATCTATAAGTGACACAAAAGTGCGTAAATCACGGTCAGCGAGTGCAGAATTCGGTGTTTGAATGTATACTTGATGCTATGTAGTTCAGGTGCTTAAGATATGAACTAGAAGAGTTAATGGATAAAGAGACCGATAGTCTTTGATGCTATACACTTAGGTGATAATTACAAAAGCAAAGTCCAACATGTAGGAACCAAAGATTCCTATGATAAGGGTGATCTATTCATACTGCAGCAGGTGCGAATGCCAAGCTCACATGATTTTCGCGGGGGATTCGCACCTCACAATTTGTCGAACAAACCCATTTTTTGATCTTTTGGCAATGAAATATTCTCAAAGTTGATTGAGCAAAGGAATTAGAGAAGTTAAAATACCGAAAAGACGTTAATATCATTTGTGTAATAGGGATGATACGTCTTTTTTCGCTGTCGCACTCCATACGGAGTGCGTGGATTGAAATTTTTGTGTGCTCAAATATGCCTTCAGCAAAGTTAGCAAAGTCGCACTCCATACGGAGTGCGTGGATTGAAATACGCCAGAGTGTCGATGTTGTCGCCAGTGGGCCATGTCGCACTCCATACGGAGTGCGTGGATTGAAATTGCAGATCATTACCGGCAACAACCAAATCATGTCGTCGCACTCCATACAGAGTGCGTGGATTGAAATATCTGCTCCAGTCATCTGTCGGGTGTAACCCAAGTCGCACTCTATATGAGTGTCTGTTATGGAGTCTAATGTCCATCTGGAATCCCAGACAAGATACCAGCCCAGAGCCCGTTGTATAATACCAGATTACCTTCATATTATGAGACTATTACATTGCTCCTAAGATTGACTAGCGCATACCATCCTTAGGCCCGTGCCAGGTAACCGATACCCAATAGGTGTTTTACGGATTTGGATATGAAATAATAAAAGTGGAGGGGTTATAGGCTAATTTGAGAAGAGAGACTTCTCTTCTGACATGAGTCTGGAACTCAAATATATAAGAATGATGTCCAAGCACCACATGAATAGGAGAGGAAACTACATAATGAAATTGATTACTAGAGTTTTTTTACCGTCTGTAGTACTGCTGATTATATCACTATTCACCCTTTTTGAAGGTAATTCGTATGCTTTGGGGGTGAGTGGGAACATTACTGAATCACCGACTGCTAAAGGAGGAACAGATAAGATTAGAGAGAAGTCAACCTACAGCTTTGACGAAAAAAGCAAGCAAGTTACTATCCGAACCAATCGGATCAGTTTTGATACCGGGATGCAAAAGATGAACGAATACAACTTTACCGATCCAGCGTTGCTACCATCACACTACGAGTTTGATTCCACAAACGGCTTCAATGAGCAGGATGGCATTGTTGTGGATACACCTAAGGGAATCAAGGCTTACACAGTTGCAGTACAAAGTACCATAAAGGGAAAGAGTGGAGTCAAAATCATCTATGAATTTGACTATTCCAACCTCGTTCTGAGAAAGGTAACAGAAATCCCTACTGAGAAAAGGGTAAATCTTGATGCAGCCCAGCTGGGATTGTATTCCGTGAAGTCAGAAAAGGGCAGTTTTCAATATTACTCATTAGAAAACAACAAGCAAGTGTTGGCTGGAGGTAGACTTATCACTTCCAAGGATGTGACCAACACCAGCTTTAGTCTTTCACCAGCTCCGTCCTCTCAGACATTTGGCGTCTTCTGTCCTAAATACCAATATACAAGCTGTTACAACGTCGAATTCGGCGGAGTAAAAGGTAAAGCAGTAAAAGTAACTGAGAATAGCGTAATTTATGATGCTAAGCAAGCTTCCTCCAAGAGCTTTATGGCAGGAGGCACAAAAATAAAATGGAACCAAAGTAGTTTTCAGATTAACACCCCGTATCAATGGAATGTATCTGGAACTCGAAACGGAAAAACGATATCCTTCTTCAAAGGAAAGGCACAATCATTGGACACCTTCGTGTCCCCTGGTGGCAAGCATCTAGTTATTATTGTGGATCCTTCAAACCCTTTTAAACGGACAAAGGCAAGTACGGTATATGTGTATGATTTAAAAACCATGGCACAAGTTCAGAAATACAATTCTTTATATAATGCAGGTGTTACAGGAATTCAGTGGCTTTCAGATGATCTCTATATCATTGACTACTATTTTTCTAATCCAGGTGCTTATCCGCCATCGTTCTACTACATTCCGGAAGGAAAACATTTTAAAATTGAGTACTCACAATATCAAGATTGGGAGAATTACTTGGATTCCTTTACATATGATGACCTCTTTTTTTTAACACTCCCAGTTGCGATAACGTCTGGTGAAGGTGTACTTCATTATGAAGGACAGCCCACATTCTATATGAATGGACTCTATTACGTTCCGTTAAAGGAGTTCATGAGTGCATTCCATATCCAATATGAAGAGAAAGATAAGCATTACCTATTTAAGCGTAATGATCGAGCAAGTAAACTAGCTGTGAGCCAGAGCAAGAGACTTGTTGTTAATGGTAAAGTGTTCCTTCCGCTGGGACAATGGAATAAGGATCTGGGATTAAAAGTAGCTCAGGTAGGCAAGCGAGCGTTTAGCTATACGATCCAGATTAGTGACGAATTGAGAAAGACAGAAGCTGCTATGAAGGGGGAACCTCTTGAATTTCAAGCCATCCTAAAACGGCTTAAAAAGTCCGAGGATGGATCTGATGGGTTTGTTACAACAGAGACTCCATTTACGCAGAACAGCTCCTATCGTGCAACGTACAAGGGTGTAAAAGCTGTACTAAACCATAATCGTAGCTTGAGTATCAGTTTTTCACCATTTGATTCTTACGAAGAGACCTTAGAGGTATTCATCACCAGTACAGACAATAGCAAGGTTCTAATGGTACTCCCAATCAAACTTAAAGGTAATGAGTTTACAACTGCAGCTCTACCAGAACATGTATTTGAAGACGGACTGCTGACAATTGTATTGCCTAAACCAAACAATGAAGATTTCAAAGATTCACATTTGGGATTTACGTTAAAACTACCTGAGTTTAGTAAAAACAAATTCTAGGTGTAGGTGTGATCTGTCAGGGTAAGGATAGATTGTGGAGAAAAGTTAAACTAAAAGAACCGATGGCTCAATAAAACCAACAAAGCAGCCGGTCATTATGATCGGCTGCTTTCTTAAGTTAACGGGCAGGTTAGTGTAACTAAACTTGCTCATTGCTCGTTTATCAAGATATAGGGCAACTGATTCAAGGAGGTATATAATGAGAAGATTTGTATTGATGTTTATTTTTGCTTTCGCATTGGCTGCTTGTGATAATTCTAATGAAGATTTACCTGTTACCCAAGATGATCAGGGAATTCAGGATCTTCAAGCGGAAAACAATCAACTTAAGGATGAATTAGAAGCGGCTCAGAATACTTTGAATGAAATGGATATGAGTACAGTTAGAGGCCCTTTGAATGCAGCATTCAGGATAATTGACGCTATGAATAATAAAGATTACGAAGCCTTGGCAACATTATCTGTCCCTGAAGTAGCGTGGGATGATCAGGACGATACGTATACTTTACAAGATGATGAATCTAAGCAAAATGTTTCTCTCTTATCACCAATTGAGTTAGGGAACCTAGAGTATCGCGGATTTGATCCAGTGAGTGAGAATGAGGTTCAATTATTTTTGGCAAAAGTAGATGATGGAAATGTTGCCATCTATATTGATTTTGTGAAAACTGGGGATCAATGGCTATATAAAGGCCATTTAACCAATTAATTTTGAGGAGGATGTTATATATGAAGAAGAGAATTCTGATTCCCTTTTTTGTAATCGTTATTTCACTTACTGCATTAGTAGGACTAGCTTTTGCAAAAGGGACTATTAAAATTGTAGTAGATAATCAAGCTCTTACTCCTGATGTAGCACCACGAATGATTGATAACCGAGTGATGGTGCCTATCAGTTTTGTTTCAAAAGCATTAGGCGCTAATGTAAGTTGGAATCAAAAAAATCAAACTGTTACCATTACAGATAACAATCAGCCTCAGCAGGACGATGTATGGAAAGAAGAACTTGATCTAAGCGGAAGTAGTTGGTCTGGCGTTAAAAATCTTATTGCGGTCTATATCGCTGCTTATGATAGTCGTAATGATGAGTTAATCAAATCAGTTACAGTTGATGGATTTGATATGATCCCGATTGGTGGGATTTATCCGGCTATTATAGATTATAATATTATAGATGCCCAAACTACTAAAAATGGTATCAAGGTACGTGTGCGGGTTATATCTAATGAAGAGAAGCTAAGCGAAGAGATCTGGGATTTTGATATTGTGAAAGGAAAAATACAAAATTGGGGACGGGTAAGCACTGTAGATATCAATTCCTATGCTGTATTTCCAGGGCTTTCATTCAAAAATAATTAACTTGTTCTCAGAATAAAGTTAAAGTAAATGAAGCCTTCGTCTATGGACAAAGGCTTTGTTTACTGCTGTGTAGGCTTGTGATAAGGATCACCTGATCCGATCGCAACGATTCAATATGCATTAAAAGTCAAGGATGGCTCGATCACCACATCAATCAATATTGAGACGGGTAAACGGATATTCCCAAAATATGCATCCGTAAACTACCTTGGTGACGGAATGTACAGTGGGGTTCCGCTAGGGAACAATAGTAGGTATGTTATTTTCAATGCAAAAGGAAAAGAGGTATTCCGCTCAGGTATTGATGGTTGAACCGATTTGGTATATCATCCCGTCCGAGAAAGCTTACAACGAAAATACACGATTTACAAACGGGGATGGAAGAAGCTCATTCTCAGACATTAAGTGAGTAAACAAGAATTTTACCAACGTTCACACTGTAACCTTCTGGTGAATATATTACTGACATTTATAAAAGTAGGGGTGAAATACTTGGTTAGTTATAACTACGTAAGCAAAATTTCTGGGAAACCAATCTGCAATAGAGGTGTAATTGTCCAGACTGATGCTAAATTGATAGAGAAGCGTGAAATATTAAAGATTGAATTGAAAAAGAAGGGTAATAAATCTGTTTCAGTAATCATGATGAATCCATCAGAAGCCGATTCAGATAAGTCAGATGTAACAGTGAACAAAGTTATAGATTTTTTTATAGGACCGTCGCTTTCCCCTTTAAATGAACGGAACAGAAGGATAACTGATATTAAGTACTTGAATATCTTGAACTTATTATCTATATATAATCCCGATTCTACGGGTTTGAATAATGACCTCGATACTATTATCAATGAGCGGTCGAAGGAGTATTTGCAACTACTGCTTAAATCCAATATTGAACTAGCTATCCAAACAATAAAAGATTCAGACTACGTTGTATTAGCCTGGGGAATGCCAGATGAATTCCCTCTGCCGTTGTATTTTAAACTGGCAGCAATGGTTCTTGAAGAACTGATCAATTCGCCTAAAGAAATCTTTGTATTCCACGTTAAGAAATCAAAGGCGAGGTATCATTTGACCAAGCGTTTAAATCCACCGCATCCATCATATTGTAACTTACTCGGATTAGTCCGAGTTGATGTCGATGCATTTCTTCGAATAGCCCCAAGAGCATCTACTATTTCTACAGAAGATGAGCATTATGAGCAACAGGAACAGAAATAGCACACAGATTAATGGTTGTGAAAAGAGGGTTAACCAAGGAAGGGATTAGACAGTCATGTCGTAGGACAAGAATATTGTTCCATTCAAAGTCGCTGTAATAGCGACTTTTTTTGTTTTATAGATCAAGCGTGTCCTGAGCACATAGTCTGTTTACTGTTTAGGTGATTAGCTCATACATCACAGCCATTACATCACTATTTTGAGAAGAGGCAACCGAAATGAGTAGGTATGTAAAGGGGAATATAGTTAGTGAATCCAGCTGGTACGTTACCCATTAACAATTGCAAGGAGTTGTTCTCAGTCTTGATTCGCTTCTATTTTCATATGATTCTTTACATAGTAACCCAAGCACCCGATAAATACTTAGAGTTAGGATTATATCCAAGAAGGATGGTACGATAATGATAAGTCTTAAACGTATGACCGCTTGCTTAGTTTTAGCCACATTACTATTGGGATCTACAACTGCAGTAGCCGGATCCAAGAGACATGAGCAGAATGACAACGATATGACCAATCTGGAATGGAGGGGGATTCCAGTGATGGACATGAACGAACACTGGGCCAAGCGTCTATTTCAATGGGGTATCTCTCAAAATATCATCAATGGATATTCTGATGACAGCCTTAAGCCCGACCAAGTAATAACAGAGGCTGAATTCCTTAAGATGTTGTACAGAGCAATGGGTGTGGCCATTCCAAATGCAAGTGCAAATAGTGCATATCTTCCCAGTGAGAGTTGGACAGAAGGTCCCTACAGGATAGCTAAACTATACAATCATCCGACAGCGGGAGAAAACAACTTTTCGATGAGAATGAAGCCGATTACAAAACTAAGTGTTGCCGAAATTATCAGTGCATCTCAAGGTGTTCATTATACTGGTCAAGATGCTGTTACCTATCTGATCGGACATGGATTATCCAATAGTAAAGCTAATTCTCCGGAGCAGTTTGATGAGAAAAGCACACTTTCGAGGGCAGAAGCACTTCAGTGGATACGTCAGCTTGCTTTCCATGGAAAACTTAAGATTTATGAAAGACCAAAAGTTCCTACGGACCTCAGCCTTCTTCCTGATCTAATTGATCTACCTTCTAAAGTGATTCCTGGTTTCAGTACAGAGCCCGTAACTGATGAGGATTTGAATTTGTTCATTCATGGCGGTTTTTCAGATCTTAAATTTGGAGACTCGAAAAAATCCATTGATGAACAATTCGGAGAGTCTACAGAGCAGAATATCTTTAATTATAATATCTATCCGTTATTCAATGCACACTTTAACCAGAGTGGGGAATTAGATGGTTGGACTACTGATTCAGATACTCAGGATTCTTCTACTAGAGATTTTTCGCTACTTACCAAAAAAGAAATTGTATTGGGTAAAAGCACTTTGTCAGATATCATAGAACGATATGGGTCAGCTGGAGTGAGCCGCCAAGGGATCTTAGAGTATTTTTATATAAAGATGAACGATGGTACCTATCAGGATATTTCGATCTATGATCCAATTCAAAATATTGAAGATGTGTATACGATCACGTTTATTGTCAATGATGAAACCCAGGTGCTTTATCATATCATGGTGACATCATTAAAGACTGCTTGGTTTTATTAGAATAATATCTAAAAATGAAGGAAGCAGCTGATCCATGTGATTGGCTGCTTATATTTAGCTAACGGGATATTTTAGAAGACCCAAAGGGGGAATGAAATGAAGAGTATATAGCTTCGAACTATTCTGATCAGAATCCTGTCAAAAAGATAACATTTAAGCTGCGACCGTTCCTGGTATTCAACCGGGGAACGGTCGTTTAGTTTTTTCTAAAACAGTTCTGGTTGTAGAAGTAGCATGTATTCACTTACTTGCTGGTTTTAAGGCTTACATAGCAATCTTCACAGTTATCTTTCAATGGCTAAAAAATTAATTTTCCTTTTATCCCAACAAATAGATAAATTTAATGTATATATACAGCTATTTTCAACCAAAATATATAAAAAACTTCTTCAGTGGGTGAATTGACGATGACGATCACGTGCGAACAAATACAAAAAAAACTTAACGAGTTATTAAAGGAACAAATGAATTTGGATGATTTCAGTTTACCATCCGTTCCAACCGAGTTTTTGAACATTGAATTGAAAAACATCTGCATTCGAAATATTGACTCCGGAAAAAAACTGATTATCACAGCTGAGGAGATTGAACACGGTAGCTTATTTGTCTTGTGTGCGAATCGGACGAATACATCGCCTACTGAGTATCAGTACGTATTCTCTTTTAAATTTAAAGGGACTTACAAACTAGACCGTGTAAAGATACTTGGCAAAGAGATCAAGGAGCTTGGCTTTATCTCTCTGGACGTGACAGAAGCACTTTATGGAAGTGAAGAAAACGCACCAATTGGTACAGCCACGATACGTGCGTGGAATCAGATCATCCTCTCTGAACCAGATCAAGAGGAGTACACTTTACCAGAAGATGAAGCGATATTTCACGGGATACGCTTACTCGGAACGCTGCATATTGCGAACCTGGCCGCTTCGGTATCCTTATTTCTAGGCTTTAGAGAAGAGAAGTCGCTCATGAACCTCTCCAATTTAAATTCGGATGTACCCGATTATCGAAGAGAACTGTGGCAAGATGCCCAATATACTTTTGGACCGATAACACTGCGGCGAATCGGGCTCAAATATAGTCAAGGGTATCTTCACTTCCTTTTGGATGCTGTTTTAGCTTACGACGGCATTAAATTGCAATTAGCAGGGCTCGGAGTCAAAACACCTTTATTTTATTGGGACCCAAAACAGGAGTTACTTGGACTTGACTTAAGCTATGATATGGAAGCACTATCCATGGCCGGCAGTTTGCTCAAAAGTATCCTCGATACTGACAACGAATCTTACGCAGGAGCAATAGTTGTAGAAACGCTTGGCAGAAGTCTAACCGCAATCGGTTCCTATTCGGCCAACCCGGGTCATACTCCGTCCTTATTTGTATACGCAAAAACGAATCAGCCTCTGGGTGGACCGCCTTATTTATATGTCAAAGGCTTAGGGCTTGGCTTTGGCATTAACCGCAAGTTTCTGGAGCCCGCAATTGAAGATGTAAGCCAAGTACCATTGCTCTCCGATCTTGAACCGGATAAGGTTCTCTCTGAGTTAGAAGGAAAGAAATGGATAGTCGAAGAGCATGGTACGAATTGGCTTGCGGTCGGATTGGATTTTACTAGCTTTGGTCTAATCGAATCTAAAGCACTTCTAATCGGACAATTTGCAAAAGAATTTGAAATGTTACTTTTAGGGCGATCAGAGCTAAAAATTCCAAAAAACAATACGTCTCCTTATGTCTTTATTGAAATTGCGCTAAAGGGAGCATGGAAACCTTCAGAAGGCTTTGTAGGCGGAGAAGCTCTACTGACGGATAATTCCTTCCTTCTTCATCCTAATAGCAAAATAAAGGGCGGGTTTGCAGCTTCATTCTGGTATGACCAAGAGAATAAAGGAGATTTTGCTGTAACCTCTGGAGGATACCATCCACATTTTCTGATCCCTGAACATTATCCCAAGGTGCAAAGGTTGTCACTAAATTGGCCTATCGCAGGAGGGACAATTAAAGGTGAATCCTACTTTGCATTCACGCCTTCATTTGCCATGGGAGGCGGAAATTTAGAATTATCGTATGCCAAAAGTGGTGCTAAATTATCGCTGACTGCTTACGCAGATGTCCTCATCCAGTGGGAACCATTTCATTTTGAAGCAGCGTTCGGGGTCACAATCGCTGCTAGTTTACGGATTAGTATCAAACATGTCGGCTCAAAAACGTTCCATGTAGAGCTTGGAGCGGATTTGGAGATGTGGGGGACTCCAACGGGAGGGAAAGTAAGCATCCGATTTAAGTCGTTGCGACTTACGGTAGGATTTGGGGCAGATCGGAGTGGTGCCAAAGAAGGAAGCATAGAAGGTTTATTAGAGCTTCTTCCTAATACAGGCAAAATTTCTGAAGATTTCGTCGGCACACACATTAAATCTGGGTTGCTAAAAGAAACGCCTAACGATCATAGATGGATCGTCAGACCGGATGACATGTCCTTCGAAATCGAAACAAGTGTTCCGTTTACCAAACTTATGTTTCTTGGAGATCCGTACGATGCGCGTGATCAAAATGATCCAAGTCAAAAAACTCTTAGTATCAGACCTCTCGGTGTAAGCAATGTGCAAGATTCTACGTTGTCCGTGTCTGTGCTTCATATCGACAGTGACAGAACAAATGACAAATGTTGGGATTTTGTGTTTGAGCGTATGAACGTTCCGGAAGCTCTTTGGGGAGAGCCGATCGATCCAAAAGAAATGCGACCGGTTCAAAGCCAAATTCTACGAACCGTCAAGATAACCATATGGCCGAAGAAACCTGAAGACATAAAAGTGGGTGAACTACTTTTACCAGATGGGTTAGGTTTCGATAAGTTGGGTACCCGCTTGATTGATAAAGTATGGAGCAGACAAACACCAGGTGAGCCGGAAGCCCAGAGTGATGGAAATAAAATGCTTCAAATAATACAAGACACGATAAATAGAGATGATGTTCGTAAGAAAAGGAATCATCTCATCTCACAACTTATGACTGCAAAGATTTATAACGGAAAAAACGATCCATTGTCAGAGTTGAAGAAACAAGTACATCTTGTCTATACTGAACCCCCACTTCTGCTAAAACGATAAGGATGTGAAACGATGGCCCGAACTAGCCAGAAATTAATTAAAAACGGTAACGTGCAGATATATGACAAAAACAGACCCCCTCTTCCTGCAGGAAGCTATACGGTCACTTATTCGCAAGAGATTACTGGTGAGGTACCATTTTCCTCTAGCGTAAGGGAGCAGCAATTCCAAATCGATGGCCCGCGATTTTCAATCAACGAGCTTGAAATTAAGTCCAAACAACCATATGGAAAGGGCATCTATTGGAATGTAACACCCAATATTACATTTATAAACCCTAAATTGCCATGGTTACGTCAACTCAAAGCACCTTACGAGAATACGCCTTGGATGGCTCTGCTTGTACTTAGGGAAGACGAGTGGAACACAGAGGAAGGACAGCCTGAATCTGCTGAGGTCGGCACGTTTTTAAAACGTGATGACATCTTAGTTCCTTCTATACAGGGCAACTATGATCCCGGTGAAATTTGTAAATATGTACAGTTGCCATTAGGTAAAGCTAGAACGTTATTGCCTGAATCTGATGAGATGGAATTTCTTTCTCAAGCGCGGCTTGCCAGCGATCCTTCTGATCAGTTAGCGAAAGAGCAGGAAGTATCTCTTATTCTGTCAAAACGACTGCCCTATGTGGACCAGAGTTATGAGAAAGGACAGCGTTTTATATGCTATCTCGTCTCTATAGAAGGGCAAGAGGCTCACTTGACCTCCACAACAGAAGACGATAAGCAAATTGGGCTCATTGTGCTCAATTACTGGTCGTTTATTTCTCAGCCAGAATCAGGGGAATCGTTTCGCGAGTTGATGCAACACTTATTGAAGGGTGTGAAAGAGCAGCCGCAAGATGCTTGGTTAAAATATCCCGAAGAAGTAATTAATCAATTGCCAGTGGAAGCTAGACCTCGCCTGCAGGACGGTTATGTACCTTTGTGTTACCATACGTGGTCAGGGGAAGAGACCATGACATGGTATCGAGGTCCTCTAATTCCGAATAAAGATCACATCGAGCGGCCGTCTGAAAAGCCCAATTATACCTCTTATGAAGGAATGATCTATGATCCGGAGGTAGGATTGTTTGATAATTCTTGGAGTGTAGCATGGCAGTTGGGGAGAAGCATCGCGCTGGCCGATGAGAGTTTTCCAGCGTTACTTGCACACTGGAGGAAGCTATGGGGACAGTATTTTGATCAGGTGTCTGTTTACGGTCTTTCGCCAGTACCGTCTCCAGAACTTGATCTTCTTCAGGGCCTTACCCGTGATAGTGGGTGGGGATCAAACGTGCATCAAGCTCTGGTCTACAATTCAGACGTTAAAGTACCAACAGTTAAAAGAGAAGCTTGGAGGAAAAAGAAAAGGATCAAACGTGGAGATCCGATCGAACGAATCCGAAGAGTAATGGAAGACTTAGATCCGGATAACGAAGATATTGCCGCCAAAATTAGCTTAGCTAATACGAATGATGTTGATAAAGCAAGAAGCTGGTTAGAACAACTGGCGAATCTTGATTCATTGTTGTTGCCCTACTTTGTATCGGACGAGCGCATGCTCCCAATGAATGCAATCCGTTTCTTTCACGTAGATCAGCAGTGGATTGAATTTCTGCTAGATGGAGCAGCTAGCCTTGGTGTACAGAACGAGTTTGACGTGTTTATCAACCGATGGATACGAGGCTCGGTTAATCCTGACCGACCAAAGTTCGGTATGTTGCTTCGATCCTCACTTGTTTCCCGTTGGCCAGGTTTGCAGGTCGAAGGGTTGATAGGAACAACAAGACATCTTAAGGTTACAGGTGTACAACTGCAAGAACAGATCGCAGCCTACTTTTTCGATGATGTACCGGATTGTATCCAAATTATCGAACCGCATACCGTTCTGACTTACGGAATGAATACGGACGGAACGATTATGCTGCGAAACATTTCCGAGCAACAATTCGGGGAGCCTACTGGTCCTAGTATCTCAATAATGAATTACGTGGATAACATCGGGGTCATCAAAATTCGCGAACTTCAACAAGATATGAATTCAATGGTACAGCCGCAGCCCCACGACCCTTGGCGGCCAGCTCATTTCGTCCTTCAAATGATTAATGGAGCAGATCTCGGAGAATTTAAATTTAACTAGGAGGTTATTGCATTGCAGAAGCATGCTCTCGTAGTACCTGTAAAAGTCCATGCCTTTGTTACGGATTCGTTTGTGCAAAACGAAACGAACTTTAACCGATTTCAGATGGAATATGGAAAGTTGAATCAACATTTGTCACCTGAGCCTAAAGCATATCCAGACTCTCGTCCAAAGGATCAGGTTGACATTGGCGTATATCTTCACTGGCATCTACCTGCTGGTTTAACGGAAGTAAAGAAGAATCCTGATGGCACGATGGAATATCCAATCGTTCCTAATCGATGGATGGTTGTTCGAAAAATCACCTCTGGGTCTAATACCCAGACGATGGCATGGATCGTGACGAGCGATGAGCGGATTACCGATAATCGGAACTCAGACGGCAGCCCTTTTTGCCGGTACAACGAACGTACTTCACGCATCGAAACCTTTCAAATTGGAAAGAAACACCCTCTGTCCTCATGGAACGGAGACCGTGATCCAGATAAAAGGATGTATTTAACCGCTGGCGGTGCAGGGGATGTTACTTTCTCCTTTTTCCAGCCTAACTGCAATAATGTGTTCTCTATTCACGATCCTCTACTCGATCAACATGATGATGAGATTCTAGAGGCTGAAGTAGACTACAGCGTGTTAGGATGGTACTCGAATTCACGATATGATCCGCTTAATCAAGCAAGCGCTCCTGACGCATGGAGAAAGATTGCTGATGAATATGGCTGGCAAGCAGCGGATCAAACCACATATACGATAACATCGACCTTCTTCTCTGGGGGCGTGCAGCAGGTGAAATGGAAAAGGGATGTTAATCATCTCCTGTATCCCAGCCATGTTAACCCCAACCAGAAGGTCGTTGTAGGTCTTACTTCTGTAGATGCCATGGCAGAACTGTTAGGATCATATAATGTAGATAGGAACGAAGATATCGATCGTCTATTAGAAGCTTACCAATATAATCAACTTCGTACCTTCGACGAACCTGGAGAAGAAGAAACCTTGGAAGAGTCAATACATAAATCAGGCTTTCACTCTTCCTGTGGCGGAACGGTCTGGGTATTTGAAGATCGTGAAGATAAAGACCAGACCATGGACCCTTCCCGTGTGCAGCGAATCGTTCGACAGGAAGAAGAAATGCTGGCGGATCTAAACAGGCTCCAAGTCCGACTGGATAAAGAAAAACGTAAACTCGAGACGATAAAGCAGCATGCGTATGAGCTTTGGTGGAAATTTGTAAATAGAATTCCGGATCACCATCCACTCGAAGAATTAAGTAGGCAGCAATTACGCGTTGATCGACTGGAGTATCTCGTTCAAGAGCACATGGAGCAAATTATACAACATCAGCGGCACCATAACTCTCCGAAAAAGCTAACGCATTCGGCTATGCCAAGATTCTGGTCTCCAAAAGATCCTGTCGTCATGATAGCGGGATTACAAAAGTCATCCCTTGAACCGGATCAAGGAAATCTCCTCTGCACGATTTTGACGTACACAACAGATACAACATACAACTGTATGGAATTAAAGCTGGATCGTGTACCTCAGGCAATATCTGCTTTGCTTTGCGAACATCAAGACACGACCGGATTTCCTGTATGGACGCAGCCCTGGCTTCCTTTATTCTTGGAATGGGAAGTGGTATGGACACCAATCTTACATGAGAACTGGTCATTCGACGGATATGACCGAAACGCAAAGGCCAGTGATCATGAGACTCCAGATCGTATATACAAAGGTCGAACTTTACTTGGGCCTCACGCCATCTTTTCTCTGAAAGACCGGTTGTGTAAATTTGCAAGTGGGCTGGCTGAGAAACCACCAGAACATGTCTATCAATTTATTGATCATCTCACTGAATTGGATGTTCTATCCCAGACGCTCGGTGGGCTTCAACACCTCCTTCTACAAAGGGACACGAGAATGCACCCGTTACCTGATGAAAGTTGGGTACAGTTGAATAAGTTACTCGGGGATCAGCCACTTTCGATGCCGGATGCGGACAGTTTCGATCATGGAGATTTCAAGTACTTTCAACCGTATCGTTCCGGGCAGTTCGTCATCAAGCGCATGAGAGTAATCGATGGATTTGGTCGCGTAGAAGATATCCCGCTTAGTCTAACGCATTGGGATCATAGTCCGATGATCAGTGAGGCGCTTCGTACCGAAAATGAAGAACTCGGTGTGGCTGAATTAAAGCCCCGCCTGATGCAAGGGGCCAGGCTAAACTATAATTGGGCTTCAACAAAAACAGGTAAGGATATTCAGCTCGAGGCTGGATCAAGTCCTGTATATGGTTGGGTACTTCCAAACCATTTGGACCGCGGCCTCGCTATTTTTAATCCAAAAGGAGAACCGCTGGGACAAATTCGATTTAAGGGAAGAATTGAAAATCGGCAAGAAGTGGCCTGGTATGCTGCACCAGATACCAATTACGATACTCCTGATGCACTAAGGCGCACATACCCGGCGTTATATCAGTTTGTGAAAGGGATACTGGATTCTGAATATGAGGGCTTTGGAACGTTAATGAGCGTGATCGACGAAACTTCCTGGGTTATTGACCTTAAAAACAGGTTGTTTGATCAGTCAATGGCAGCATACATCGGCCGCCCGTTAGTACTGGCGAACGCTAAATTGTCGTTAGAAATGTACGGGGCACCGATGTCTTCCGTCCAAAATTTAGATCACCGTTACCTTGATAAGAAATTTGAAGTGAATCTAGGAAACATCTGGTTGAAACGGGATGGTTTACTGGGTTTCTATAAACCCGGCCATAAAGGATACTCCCGATTTTATTCTGTCGCAAAACCATGCTTTCGAATACTGGATGGGAACGGGAAGCCAGCATGCGCGAAAACTGATTATGTCCAGCAGATCGGCACGCAAGATGAAGCCTATGTGAAACTGAGCTTGAATGATAGCAGGCGAGAACATAATCAGTACATTACGATGTTAATGGACCCGTTTGCTAAGGTATATGCAAGGAGTGGATGTTTACCATGGAAGGAAATCGAGCTCCCGCAAAAGTTCAAACAAGAAGCACTGCAAAGAATTCAAGTCTATTTCAATGCTGGGCCATTGCTTACCACCAAAAAGTGTGGGGTGGACAAAGATGACTATCAGTTATTGCTTCCTAAACCTGGTGAACGATTTGGTAAATGGCATTGGAAGGAGCGATCCAATTCTGCTAAGCACGAATGGACAAGTTATCCGATAAAAGACCAGGATCAAAAAGACATGCCAACCCGGGAAAATCCAACGGTTCGGGAAGGGCTGTTCCAGTTGACTCCATTTGTAAAACAAACAAAAGATGAGTAAAGTAGGACACGGTTGACCGCTTCGGATTAACTGACTGTGCTTGCCTCACGTCCTGCCTATCGGCTAAGGACGATAATCACTGAACTCAAAAACAGCTGACCAACATAATCGGCTGTTTTTGTTCAGCTTCGGGATACTTTTTCTTTTAAATAAAAAATCAATTGAACAAGAAAAGCCCCGCCTATTGACGGGTCTTTATAATTGTAGATCGCAGCTTCTTCTTTCATTACCGACAATGTCGTCAGAGCGCAGAAAAGCTGTTTACGTTCGTTTCTTTTTTTCATTTAACAAACGAGTCCAGGTTTTAACGGGTGCAGTCAAGGATCTCCATGGCTTCAGCAATGCTGACAAGCTCTTTAGAAATCCAAGCAGCGAATTGTTTTTTTGGATTCAAAGAAATCACTACTTTTTGATTGAATGATTATAGCTGCAGACTTTATTCAGGAGCGATAAGTTACTGATAAGTCTGGTATTCTCTCTACCTATGATTTGGACGTCCATAACATAGGTAAGCCGCCTATCCATAAAAGAGAGGCGGCGAATTGGTGCTTAATTTTTTTTTGTTTGTGTATTAAAAACTTCTAAAAACTTTTGAAATTCGTCATTACTAGAAGTATAAACTTCTTTATCATGAATTAAATGAATTTGATAGTGGTTGAGGTCTGTGACTGAACTTATGGCTACATCTTGAAAACTGAAACTTTTTTCTACATTTCCACTAGCAGACAACAAATGAAATCCGTTGTGGCTTATAGCGAAAGTTTTGTTACCGTGTTGCAGCTCTGCTAGATAATTCATGATAATACCCCCATTTATAGATTGGCCTATAGAACATAGTACGTGGTTCCTTGCTTCAGTATTCCTAGTTTTAATACTTTTTTATACTCTACTTATTTAAATTAGATAGTAAAAATAAGCGTCTTTTATCCGCTTGGTCGCTGGTTTCAATCCCAGCTGCAAAAAACAAGAACATATTACCACTAAAGTCGCTATTCTAGCAGTTTATTTATTTTACCTTCCGATAAGTGCAAGGAAGGAAACCGTTTTTTGAGGGAATTTATTGTTAAGATAGTGTAACAGAAGATAACAAGGTATTGATTGCGACGATTTGTGGAGAACAGCCCACAGGTATTGTCCAGGATGAACAAGCTATTTCGCCCTAATTGCGGAGGTTTGGTTCCCTTTAATAAAGGGAAGGTAAGGACCCCAAGATGACTTGATCGTAGGTACTTATGCGTTACTGCGAAATGTCTGATCAGTCGGTAAACCGGAATTCGGGGGCGTATGATCCGTTAAGAATAGGCAACAACCACCTTCCAGTATTGGAAGGCAGTCGTTTTCTGTCTTGATAACTCTAAAGAATCACACTACATAACTCTCATATCCAATTAATTAACGATCGTGCTATTACTGCTCAATTAACGTTCATACTCTTCGGGGCCAACAAATATCCGCAAAATTCACTATATGGCCCCCTGTCTGCGATACTCGGATCAGTTATTTGATGATTACTATTGTCCGTTGATCGCGCTGGAGTCTGCCCAGGCTTATGAGCCCAATTACCGTCGCTACATTGACGATACCAATGATAATCTACAAACTCAGGCCCCGGTGCAACAACTAATGCCATAAGAAACCTTGGAATTTCTGTTTCGGGGGAGCAATTATCTATTTTATGACTACCATCTGCGATCGCCCCGTTTGTAACTTCTTCACAGCTTATATTACTGTAAAGCTTGCCAGATGCACGTCCAGGTTGCGCGAAGGTATCTGTTCTCCGGTTAGTTGCAAAATTATAACAATTGTTTTTTCGAAGATGTTCTGGTGCATTCCAAAAGTCTGGCTCAAATTGCACTTTTTCATAGGGACAAGGTAACGTTTCAGTTTTAAGTCTAATGTCATTTGACTTAAATTGAGGAAATGCTAATGCTGGCAAGACTTTAAGTTGTTTTAAAACCCATTCTCTTGGAAATAGTTCGAAATTTGATTCATAACCAAAAGTTGATGGATCTCCTGTCAACCCACTAACTAATCGTTCAGCGATTTCTCTGCCTTTGGATTCATGCATTGAAGCTCCATTAGCAAATGAAAAACTAGAAGGTAAATCATAAAATTGAGGGATGTAGTCTGATAGAAAATTAACTTTAACACCACGGAAACCCAATCTACTTGGGATTGTGTTAATTTCAGTAATGGCCCCTTTATTTAATGCAACCTCTTTTAGTAATTGCACAGCTTTATCTTCTGAAAGTATATACTCAGGGTTAGGTCTTCCTGAGTACATATCCAAAGTTATTTTAAGCATTTTTTCCTCCTTACAAAATTTCTTCTTATTGAGCATTCCCAATAAGAGTTTAATTATTCCTTTACACAAGAAAAGAAAAGTATACGGGGTAGGTGTAGAAGAATTTCCATTAAAGTCGCTGAGCACGAAGTGATATTTCATAATACAGGAGCCAACATGCCTTAGTTAAACTTCAGACTAGTGATCTCAAAAGCGAGGATTTTGACACTGTTTGTCGAATGAGTAGTTAGAGGTGGTAAATCATGGATGAACTAATCAGGAAAATAATAGCATTTAGAGATGAGAGAAACTGGGGACAGTTTCATAATCCAAAGGACCTTGCAATCTCTTTAAATCTGGAGGCAAGCGAATTGCTCGAGCTCTTTTAATGGAAGAGTAGTGGGGAGGCAATTGAGAAAAATCAAGATAAACTACAGGATGAGTTGGCTGATGTCCTTTATTACGTGCTTCTAATTTGCAATAAAATAGATGTAGATCCAAAGGAAGCATTGCTTAAGAAACTGCAAAAAAATGCCGAAAAGTACTCAGTAGACAGATTTTTTTTAGATCTAATAAGAAATACAGCGAATTTTAGAGAGGACATTAATATGACTCAAATCTTACTTCAGCCTGCAGCAAGTGAAAAATCATTAAAACATTTCAGCGAAACAATTCAGCAAAAAGTTCCCCAAAACATTCTTGGTGAATTTTTAAGTAAAGAGGAGCTTCACCAAGTCCAAAAGATTTATGGGGAAAACAGCGTGCCAGTATGGGGTGTAACAAAGTCCGCTGATCTAAGCAATAAAAGGCAGTGGAACAAAGTTAAAAAAGGCGATGTAGCTTTATTTGCAGGGAAGACTATTTACTCATCCGGAGTAGTAACTTTAAAACTACATAATATTGATCTGGCAAAGGAGTTGTGGCCGAAAACTGAGCACCCTTTTGAATACATTTATTTTCTAGATAATATTATCCAGCAAGATATTTCAAAGAAAGAACTCAACAGCCACATTGGTTATTCTATAGCTAACCCGATTCAAAAGTTTACTGTTCTTGATTCGGAGACTAGTCAGGTTCTGTTAGAGGAGTACGGCTATTTCAATTCCACAAACGTAAGTGATTTTTCTCGTGATTTTATGACTTTGGAGAGAAAACCATTGGTCAGATATGAGAAATACAGCAGGAAAGAGGTTCATGACATTTTTGATCCTTATACAAAATTTACCCCACAGACAGGGACATGGGGAATAAGAGGGATTATTCCTTTGAAAGAAACACCTAGCGATTTCGTTTTATTTGTAACGTATGGAAAAAAAGAAGCTCACCATACATTTGATGAAGAGATAAACATTAATGGACTAATGAATTGGCAATCTCAACCTAAGCAAAAGTTGAGTTCTAAAACCGTAAAAAAGCTAATTGATCACGATCATGAAAAAGGCAATATTTATTTGTTACTACGTACAGACGGCAATGATCCAAGATATATTTATATGGGAAAGTTAGCTTACGTCGAGCATGATCCTACGAAAGAAGAGCCAGTATATTTTAAATGGCAGATAATTGATTGGGATCTAGATAGAGCATCTTTATTAGGGATAGAGCTTGTTGATGAAATATCAGATTTAACGATTGTTCATGACAGTTTGGTACAAGAGCTTACTTTAGTTCCGCCGCCTCCTGATAAGAAACGAAATAAAAAGGGTGAGAACAGTTTTAGAGGAAGGAAAGTTGATTTCCTTCAAACTAATGCAAAGAATAAAATAGTAGGTGATCTCGGGGAAAAGTTGGTTGTCCAGTACGAAAAAGATAAACTTGTAGAAGCTGGAAGACCAGACCTGGCAGACGATGTGGAGCATTCTTCAGACCTTATTGGCGATGGTTTGGGTTACGATATAAAATCCTATACCCCTGACGGAGAAGTGAAATATATAGAAGTTAAAACAACTGTAGGTGATGTTCACACTCCGTACTATTTAACACTAAGAGAAGTATTGTTCTCTCAGGAAAAGAAAGACAACTACTATTTATACAGGGTTTACAACATAAATAACAAGCCCGAGTTCTGTATTTATCAAGGCAGCCTAGCTGAACAGTTAAATATGGAACCAGTACAGTATAAGGTGTACCCTTAATATTTTTTACTGGATGGTTTGCAGCCGAGTTAAGTATTAACGTTACCAAACGTCATTCACCAGTGATTGCAGGAGGAGCTCTTATTCGAATCGAATTACCGAACCGGAGCTGAATCTTGTTTGACAATAATTAAGTTGGCTGTTATGATCTATCCAATCTAATACTTATAAAAGCGGAAGCACCGCTTCATTCCCTCTAAGGGTTTGAAGTGGTGCTTTTTTTGCTTAAATAGGAGGAATTTAATATGAAAATGTTTATAAATACGACTGAGGAAATCACATTACTAACAAATAAATACTTGAGCTCATATGCTGATCTTCGTATAGAGGGATTTAAGACCCTCGAACAGGCAAACTACTTTGACTGGTCAATTAATCCACCTTTAGTATTAAAAATGGTTACAGAAATGAGTATGTTTCTTACCAGTGATTCATTTGTTATCATGATAGTAATTACTAATCCTGAACAGAATCTAAGTACATTGGTTGTTCTCCATGGAATGTTGGAAATTGAGAAAATACTGCGAAGTGTATACGAATACATAAGGAAACTCAATAATAATGATCCTCAGCATACTGTATCAATTTTAGCTTCGGTAGGTAGGTTACTCTATAGAGCCATAGAGCACATGTATTTTGGTGGAGACAACCTAGTTGAAATTAACGAGAGATTCAAAGATAAGATCATGGAACAGTATAGAATATTAGATGATGAGTATTGGATCGAATGTATTATTGAGTAAGTTGCGAAAAAATCCTTATTGAAGCCACTTTTTTAGCGGCTTATTTATCGTTACAAATTCTTGTCCCAATCCAAGGACACGAACCTCTTAAGCCATGGCGAAGTACGGCTAAATTCGAGTATCAACGGTGGGTCAGTCCATGCGTGGCAAAAGCTTATTGCAAACGTTTCTTTTCCTTAAGAGAAAATAACTAACGGGTATAACTGGCATCCCTATCAAACAGATCATTTAAAACCGATTAATAGAATAGGGTGACGAAGTTGGAGTGTCTCGCTCATATAGATCTCTCACCACCACAAAGAGCTAGGAGGAAATAGGGTGACTTTGGCTGTCAAAAAAGAGTGGATTAATCAGATTGATCCGAATGAAGTGATCTTATATCCACTTCAGTTTGCTAATACTGAACGATTAAACAATCATGGAAATGATGCAGTTTACTTATTTGATGAAGTGGGTAGCGGTAAGACAATAAGCAGCGGTATCATGGCACTTGATTTTCTGGAGCACAATCCAGGTGAAGATGTTTTAGTCATTACGACCAATGCTTTAGCTCGAAGTAGTGATGTTAAACCTAGGGGTCAGTTCCTCAATGACTGGTTTGACAAGCTCCCTTTCCAACAGTTGAGGTATGGCTCTAGGATTCAGGTCGTTAATAATCACCATACCAAATTCAAGACTCCGAGAAAATATGGTCTCGTAATTATTGATGAAGCCCACCTGTTTTTGGGTGAAGGGACTCAGCGTTATCACAACTTGACAAATAACATCACTGCCAAGAAAGTTGTATTTCTAACTGCAACTCCGATAAAGCAGGGAGTTCTTGATCTACATGTTTATCCACAAATCGCATCCGCCTTACTAAAGAAGCAGGTCGATACTGACTGGATCGATCAACTTCGGACAATTGGTAAGCAGCCTGAACAGTTGATCTGCAGCAAGTTCGATGTAAAGTTTCCGGTAACACGCTACTTCAAGGATACGATTAAATCCCTTGAGACGGAGGGGTATAATAAAACAAATGTTAAACGGTATGAGTCCGTTGTTTGGCATTATCAATCGCGTAGCAATAAGAATGAAGTGCTAGCCGAGAACTTGAAAACCTTGTATGAAAAGTCTAATGATAACCGTTTTATAGTATTCACCAGATACTTGGTTAAAGAAGTGGACGTCATTGCGGAGTATCTGGACTCAGCAGGTTTCGTGAAGTCCACTACTGAACTCCCTGACAAGCCGACTTATTATGTGGTCACTGGACGTAATCCGCGAGAATTGACAGACTTCTCGAGATCAGATAACCTTCCCACCGTTCTGATTTTGACGTATCAAATTGCAGAGCAGGGTATCAATCTGCCAGGTTATAACCATATTGTCAATTACCATATCTCTGCTTACCCATCGGCATTAGAGCAGCGTTACGGACGGATTGATCGTTTGAATAGTAAGAGCGAAGCGATCTACAACTGCTTCCTTGTTGGCTCTGGCTATTTTGACACGAGTTCATTAAACTTCCTCAATGCTATTGGCACTTGTCTTGGTTCGATGTTAAGCTACTTACCCTCAAGGAACACGATCTTATCGCCTGATATCTTGAAGCGGTATACGACCATGAGAAGTGAAGCAGAGAAGTATCTCGCCCGACTTTCTAAATCTCTTGAGGATCAGGGAGTAAGCGAACTTTATGACTATCTGACTGCGTGGGAAGCTATTCAAAATAATGCTACGAATGCAGTTCAGTCCGAAGCAGGAGAGATAGCCTTAGTGGAAGCCGATTCTGCCGCTTTATCCGAAGCGCTCGGTGTAGCATCTTTCGATACTGACCCTGTGTTAGCAGATGAGGATCAGAATGAGTTATTCGTGTTCTGCAGAGAAAGATTGTCTCTCGACCAAGATTTAAAAACGAATAGGAATGAAGCTGAAAAAGCACTGTTAGAAGATATTCAAAAACGTATAGACGAGTTTCGAGCAGACGTTTCTCTTAAAAGTAATGAGAAGGATAAGGTAGTTGAGTGGATATCAAGAAACGAAGGTATTTGGGATCACATCTTCTATGTTAATGATCAGTCAGCTGATTGGATACAGCTTGATGTTGGTCGTATCGATGCTGTTGAGGGGTGTGCAAAATTCATCTCGGATAACAGCGAATATGAATCTTATCTTGAGATGTTCAACGAACAGATTCGTATTCCGAAGGCGTTCCAAAAGTATCGCGCGCTCATTAATAGGGGGTTCGAGGAAGCCTTTGAAGCGAATAGGTTTGATATCTTATTCCCCTCCCTTGTAAACAGCACGTACATAGAGAAGTTTAAAGCTCACTTGAAACCGATTCTTGATGCCAGACTAGAGACTCAGGCTAAAGCCGATTTTGAAGCTAAGATTTCACCTATGCCCGAAGCCAACAATAAGATCAGCGACTTGGTAATCGATAATATTGATAAAATAATTCCTAGCCTACCTTTGTTCAAGCTGATGGAGCTATACAAGCTAGAGCTTAAAGAGCTAGCTCGAATCGAGAACGGAGCTTTGCGGGACAAATTTCATGGAGAGGTACATGTTTTTGCGACAGCAATGGGTCGCCTAAGAAATAGTCGAGTGAATGTTTCAAATGAGTTCAACGAGAAGTATTTTGGGCATATTAAGGGTAAGGAATATATTAACTTTAAAGAAGAATTTAAATCCTTCTTCGAGGTTGCCTTCACCCAAGAAATTGTTGAGGATGGGGTAACGAAGAGGATTAGCGCAGCAAGCAATTGGTTAAAGCTGGCATACCATATGTCGCGTAAAGAATCTGTATATTGCATATTGGATTATTTTTATGGTGTTAAGAGACTGGCGAGAATAGTTGATTATCCAAGTGGTTCCATCGCTCCACCGCGGGGAAGTCGTTCACTCTTTACATATTTCATTGAGCGGAATAGCAGCAGCGGCTTCCGTACATGGGCTGAGAGGCATTTTGTTGATGATATTGCTAAACCTGACTATGTGTGGTCTGAAGATTATTGGACAAAAGGTGTTCTAAAAGAAGTAAAAGATCTGAATTATGGTAATTAGGTCAGAATAATAATGAAGAGATCAAACTGCTGATGCTCTCAGCAGTTTTTTCTTCATTTAGGGTAATTGAGTTCGTCAATCGTGTTGGTCAGGAACCCCGAATCACATCTTTAAGGAAAATAGAGTTAGTCACTAAATTTAGTGGGATAAAATACAAGCGAAAAATGAATGCTTGCTCCTGAAGTAATCTCTCTTGGGGATAAGGTTATTGAACTGTTATCGGATAACAGAATTGTTTTGGATGACTTATCTCGCGAAATAGGACTCAGTAATGAAAGACTAGTACCGTTTTGTATGGGTAACCAGGAAGTGACTCATGATCTTGCCGAAAAATTTGTTAAAGTGTTCAGCCCACCAGCTGATTTTGGCTGGCCATAGATAAGGACTACCATGATTCACTAAAAAATGTACAGTGATTAGTCTCATCGAAAAAAGTTGTTAGCTTGGAAAAAAACTCTTCACCTTTTTGCTAAAGATGTTGGGCCTTAGGCAAAATGCAGTTAGCAATGCCAATAAATTAACGCTGGTTTACTGACTTTAGATATACTTTTAATAAACAATGGGATAAAATACCTATTTATTATACATGGCACATGGTAAAATATTCTTATAAATGACAAGTTTAAGTGGGATTTAGGATTCGTAATTACCTACGCTCATCATATGTTATGAGGGTAGGTAACTGTTGAAATTTAGTAGCATTATTTTAGCGATCCTCTTTAGTATATTGGCGGGAACATCGACTTCTGTGGCCAGTGGATTGGGACTCGATAAAGGCTTTAGCAGTACTTAAGATTACATAACTATGAACGACTTGCCTAAAAGTAGGATTTTAGAGATTGACATAAAGGGAGAAACTGGATTCTTGCTTTATGTGAACTTCTAACTAGAAGTTTTCAATAGGTTTACGCAAAACCATAAATGCGAAATTAGAAAAAGGGGATACCAGCAATATGAGGAAAGCGAAATTCAGTAAGTTATTATCATTAGTTTTATCAGCTAGCATGTTAGTAGCAAGTGTACCATTCGGGGAAGGGAAGGTTAGCGCTGCGGACACGAATACTGTCACTTCTGAAGGAGTGCTATTATCGAGCCCGGCTAACTTACAAGTACAAACAACAGATCATGAAATCAATGCTACTTGGGATGCAGTAGATGGGGCAGAAAAGTATATTATGACCATAGACGGAAACCGTGTTTATGAAGATAAAGAAACCAGCTTCATTACATATATGCCTCCGAATACTTCCTATGAAATCGCAGTTTGGGCCATCGATCATGCCGGTACAGCAAGTGAAAAATCAATAGTGATCGCGAAAACTAAAGAGAAGTTAACACCTGAATCTCCAAAGTTTAATGTCACTACAGATGAAACTTCCCTCACTGTAAGTTGGGAAGCTGCTGAAAGAGCAACAAGTTACGTGGTTCGTGTAGATAACAAGGAAGTTTATCGTGGAACTGATCTATCATACACCCTTACAGGATTAATACCAAAAACGAGTTACGTTGTAGATTTTTGGTCTGAAAATGAGCATGGAACTAGTGGTGAACAACGTGATACTGTAACAACAAAAGATCCAGACAAACTACCCGCTCCCAAAGGGCTGAAGGTGGAGTCAACTTGGAACACAATCACACTTTCATGGGACCCTGTTGAGGGTGCGAACACATACTGGGTACAAAAAAACAATAGCTTTTTGTACGAAGGCCCGAACACGTCTTACACGATCACTGATTTGGAGCCGGATCATCCGTATTCCCTTTATGTGTACGGGTTAAATAAATCTCCGTCAAGTTTTACTATACAGGGAGAGCCCGGTAGGATCATGGGGGTAACAAAGAAATTACCAGAACCGAATAATTTTGTAGCCATTCCTAAATCAACTTCAGTTAATCTATCTTGGGATGCTGTTGAAAAAGCAGACGTTTACAAGGTCATGCGTGGAAAATTAATCATTTATGAAGGTCCTCTAACTACATTCGTAGATACGGGTTTAAATGAAGGTGAAACCTATAATTACTCTGTCTTAGCAATGGATTATTTTACCTCTGGTTTACCTGCCTATACGAGTGTAAAAACATTGATTCCACCTCAACTTCCGTATCCTGAAAACTTTCGAGTGACGGAATTACAATATAATAAAATTCGTGTTGATTGGGATGCTGTTGATGGAGCGGATGAATATGAGATCTCCCGTGACGGGATGACTATTGGTATTCCGATGGGTACATGGTGGACAGAGGATCTTGAAGACATCTGGTCTGGCGCAACTTACACCTACAGAGTCGCTGCTCTTAGAAAAGGTGTTAAAGGTAAAGTTGCGATGAAGGTCGTCACCATTCCCAATGAGCCAGTGCAAGGTCAAGCACCGAGTGGTGATCTAGCACTGAAGGTGAATAGAGTCTACCATGATCGGGTTGGACTGAGTTGGGCTACAGTTACAGGCGCGACGTATTACGATGTATTTCAAGATGACACAAACAAAGTATGGACCGGTTCAATAAATTCAATGACAGTGGGGAATGTGGGTCCGGAAGAAAGCCACTCCTATAAAGTAGTTGCTGGAAATGCTGATGGCACATTGGAATCGAACGTCATCGAAGTAACCACTCCAGCAGCACCGAAGCCTATTGTCATCACGCCATCGCAACCGATGGAAGGAACGATTACTTTTGACTTTAATGCTATCGAGGGTGCTGTAACATATGTAGAGCGAAACCCACAAACCACGTACACACCTCTAGGTGACGGGACCTATCGCAAAACATTCCTTAACTCTGCAACTGGTGAGAGTCGTGACGATGGAATTGTTTCCCCAGTCAATGGCAAGCTGAATTTTAGCGAGACAGACGTATATCCTAACAGGACATACAACTATGAGATCGTTGCTGTTGTGAAGAATGCAGATGGAACGGAATCAGTTGTAGCTAAAGAAGACATCAGTGTCACCGCACCAGCAGATGGCGGTGGGGCAACTGTTCCTGGAACGATTGTCGATCCGGGTACTGGCACACCAACCAACCCAGGTACTGGTAATGGTGGTGGCACCGCGCCGACTACTCCAGCAACACCAGGAACTGGTGGGGCGGTTACAAATCCATCGTCCGGAGGGAGTTCGCCAAGTGGAACCAACGCCAATGGAGGAACAGAAGTTACTGGAACAGTAGCGGTTCCAGGATCCAAAGATGATCATGACGTTGATGTTATTCCTGAAGAAGAAACAGAGCCTAAAACCTATTCTGATATAGATGGTAGTTATGCAAAGGAAGCAATTCTCTCTCTAGCTTCAAAAGGAATTGTTAAAGGTTACGCCGACGGGACTTTTGGGGTCAAGAAGGAAGTAACCAGAGCTGAATTTGCAATCTTCCTAAATCGTGCCTTGGGGTACACATCATCATCATCATCGTATACTGGAACGTTTAAAGATATCGATCCAGGAGCTTGGTATGTGTCAGAGCTTAACTCGGCCATTGAACATAATATTACTAAAGGGTTCAATGATAATACCTATCGTCCAAATGAGGTCATTTCAAGAGAGCAAGCTGCGAGCATGCTTTCAAACGTGTTGTTGAAAAATGGATCATCACTGTCGTCTGCCGCTCAATATAAAGATCAAGCAAACATCGCAACTTGGGCAAAAGAGAGTGTAGAACTTGTGACCCAAGAGTCTGTGATGAGTGGGTACCCCGGTAACAAATTCATGCCGAAACGTTCCTTAACTCGAGAAGAAGCAGCAATGATGATTTATAATCTAGTTAATATCATTAAATAACAATTCAACAAAGTTTAGGTCGGTTTTCGATGTGATTCATCGAGCCGTCCTAATCTTTTCTTGTTTTAAGACACATCAGTAGTAGATTTGTTTGATATTTAGAATTTTAAAGAAAAAGCTGCTGGGAAGTGAAAGTGAGAAGTAGTACATATGGAAAGCAGAGGGAGTTACATCATGAAGAAACTTTTATTAACAGTAATAGCAAGTATGTTGACTGTAAGCATGATAGGTTCGGAAAACGAAGCAGTTGCAGCCGCAAGTACTCCGAAGCAAGTAGAGGTATTGCTAAATACCGTTAAAATGAAGTTTCCAGATGCGAAGCCATTCCAGGATAGCCAAGGTAGTGTCATGGTTCCGATCCGCTTTGTATCTGAAGCGCTGGGTGCAAAAGTGACGTACTCCAAGGAAGGAAAAGTTTCTAAGGTTGGGATGGTCAGCAAAGATCATAAGGTAGATATGACGATCGGGCAGACTTCAGCCCTCGTCGATGGCCAGAAGAAAGACTATGGCACGCAAATCATTCTGAAGCATAACCGGACCTTTGTTCCCCTGCGTCTGGTGAGTGAAGGTCTTGGCCAGAAGGTAGAGTGGGATAAGATCGGTCGTTGGGTATGGATCGGGAACAAAGACTTCCGGAGTACAGATGATAAGGCGTTTAAGTTAACCAAGTTAAGTGATTTTAAAGCATATACACAAAGCATTGAATATTATAAAAACATAAAAAATGAAACTTACCCTGGCGTGAAGATCATCAAAGAGAGTGATTTACCCATCCAACTAGCGAATAGTCAAATAGTATATAGCATTGATTTGGTAAAAGGTCCTGGACGTAGCGGAGATGTGGTACAGATCAGAAGCAGTGTCAGAGGAAATCCTATCGCGTTCTTAGTAAAAAATAGTTTTGCAAAGGGGCGTCACGTGCTAGATGCGGCTTTTATAAATAATGGTGATAAAACAGGAATGAATAACTATCCAGTAGTAAGTAGCTTGGATCTCTTCCAATATGGAAAGTTCGTAGAGAATTATGATTACACGAAGTTCAAGCTTTCTTCAGCAGATTATATTCTTTTAAGAGATGGAGATTTGGACGAGTACGGTGTGGCCATCATCAATCCATTCAAATAAGGGCTATGTTTTGAATGAAAGAGATCATCAGTTCGACACTCCCCTATCGAATGGGGAGATGATCCGACTGTTCCCGAAATGGCCACCCTGCTTTTAATGAGCTATCTGCAGGTTGCCAAGAAGCAATGTACGTTCTTCCGGCACATGATCAACCGGCACTCGAGAAGAAACATGTTGAAGTAAGTAACCAGGATAACCGATAAATAAGGAGAGAACATAATTCATGAAAAAAATCTTAGTTACTCTTATTGCGGGACTGACCGCTGTACCACTAATAATGGGGGGTGCATCCATACAAACAGCCACATCGTTTAAAGACGTTCCAAGCAATCACTGGGCTAAAACATCCATTGATTCAGCGGTATCGAAAGGATACTTCAAAGGATATAGCAACGGGACATTCAAACCATCTGCTTCAGTTACACGTTCTGAATTTGCTTCGTTGCTTGCACGTGTGTCTAAAGCAGATCCCAACGTCGACAAATCCAATGTATTTAATGATTTATCCAATCATTGGAGCAAAAAGGAAGTTGATCGTGCAGTTTCTCTGGGATTCATAAATCCTGCAGACTATCCAAATGGTTTTAAACCAAATACTCCTATTACCCGCGAAGAAATGGCTAAGTGGATTAGTTCTGGATTAGCAACCGCCGACACTGACTTCAAAAAAGCATTGGAAGATACTAAAACAACGCTTGTACCAGTTAAGGAATCATTCTCTCCAGGAATTTCAGAAGCTAAAGCTCCATACATCTCAGTGGTTATCGGAACAGGCGTGATGACTGGATATCCAGATAACTCATTCGGGATGACCAAAACAACCACTCGCGCAGAAGCTTCTGTAATATTGCTGAGAATCGCAAATATGGAAGGTAAACAGGCTTCTTCATTTTCTGATCTGAATGAGATAAGAGCCGTTGGGATAACTAAGTCTAATTTGAGTCAAGTGACACCTTTTTCAACAGCAAATGATAAAACATATGCAGTGATTTCTGGGAAAACAAAAACATTAAAAAATGGTGCGGGTAAAGTAGTCTTGCATCGAACCATCTATATTAACACTACTAATTGGACAAAAAAAAAGAGCGTTTATGTACCGTTCTTTGTATCGGAAGAAAATAAAGATTTCTACAAAGAGTACACTAATGTTATTCCCGTATTCCATGAAATCACAATCTATCCTAAAGCGAAAAATTTTAGCTCTGATCATATTAGGACTGGATTGAGAACTGCATTGAGCGGACAAAGAATTACACCTTCTTCACTACCTGAAAAATATGGTTACCTGACGCTGCCAGCCTATAAATCAGAACAGTTCTTTGCAAAGTATAGTACTAGTTCAGGTGTGAAATTGTGGATCAAAGAAAACAAATACATAGATCAAGAAGGGTTAATTGGTATGTACTATATGGATGATGGATCTGCTTTGTCTCTATACAATAAACAAAATTAGGCGGTATTAATAAATATAACAAAAATAAGTTAAAGTTGAAGGAATAGATACACCTCGGCTCAAGAAGGTGATTATGAAATTTGGCAGGCCAATGGTGAATCTCCCATTAGCCGAGGAAATTCTATCTCGTTCTTAGTAAAGAATAGTTTTACAAAGGGGCGTCAGGTACTTGATGCGGCTTTATAAATAAAGATGATAAAACAGGAATGAATAACTATCCAGTAGTAAGTAGCTTGGAGCCCTTCCAATATGGAAAGTTCGTAGAGAACTATGATTACACGAAGTTCAAGCTTTCTTCGGCAGATTATGTTCTTTTGAGCGATGGCGATTTGGAAGATTACGCTGTAGCTATCATCAATCAAGTAAGTCGCAAAGATTGAATGAGAAAGACAATCAGTAGCTCGATACTGACTATTCGTTTAGCAAGATTTTTAAAAAGGGAAGATGAGGGGAGAAACACCATGAACGCAAGCAAACGCAGCAAGAACAACAGGCCGAATCGGGGGATCGGCCGGAGACCGGGGCGCAGGTGGGCAACCTGTTTGCTCGCCGCGGTCTTGGCACTAACGGTCGTTGTACCGATTTATCCGACAGAACGCGCATCGGCGGCATCGGCTACGACGGTCTTGCAAGGAGGATTCACGCAGGATCAACTTGACGGATTGGCTTATCTGAACGAGATTCGGGCGAAGGTCGGCGTAGGCCCATTGGAGCTGGATGCGAGATTGACGCAGGCGTCGCAGGCGCACGCGGCTTATTACAATACCACCCGCTTCGAAGGGCTGACGGCCCATCGGGAGGAGCCGGGTACGGTAGGATTTACGGGAGTGACGGCCGGAGAACGGGGCAAAGCAGCTGGATGGCCAAACACTTCGGTAGCTGAAGTCATGTCTTTTAATAATGCAACGACACGCGAAGCGATCGATTCCTGGCTAAGCACCGCTTATCATCGCAGGATTATATTGGATGATCAATATAAATCGGTCGGAATCGGGTTGCAAGGAGGTACTGCGGTTATGAACCCGGCCTTCGTGAAGTTCCAGAAGAAGGGCCCGGAAGCCAAAGTGTATCCATATGACGGTATGAAAGGAGCCGACGTTGGATTCTACGGATTCGAGAAGCCGAATCCGCTTGTCCGCTTCGGTGTTGAACACTCGGGTGGCATTATCTCGGCTACAGCAGGCTTCGCCATCGATTCGTTCGAAGCAAGTATCCTGGACTCACAGGGGCAAGAAGTCCCGTACAACAGCGAACTGCAAGGCGATACGGTGTTCTTTTATCCGAAGGACGTGCTGGACGGATACAGCGTCTATACAGTGAAGCTCAATTATACGCTGTATAAGGAGACGCAGCTTCACAGCAAGACATGGACGTTCACGACAGGAAAAGGGCGTACGATTCAAGGCTTATCCGCCCAATATGACGAACTAGTGCTGAATCCGGGAAACAAGTTGCCGATTCAGATTGTGGCCTCTTACGACGACGGCACGTTCGGGACCCCAAAAACGGCGGTTGCCTACTCCAGCAGTTCGCCTGCCGGTCTGAAAGTCTCGGCGGACGGCACGCTCGAAGGGGTTAAGCCCGGCAGTTACAAAGTGACGCTCAGCTCCGGGGCGGTGCGAGGGACGGTGCCGGTGCGGGTATTTGAGCGCCTCAAGAGCAAGAGCTATCCAGCAACTAATCCGACTAAGGTCAAAGATATCTCAGGACGCACCGATCAAGAGGCAATCGAGTGGGCGCTTCGTTCGGGCATCGTTGGAGCGGACGCAAACGGCAAATTCCGCCCGGAAGATTCCGTGAGCGAAGCGCAGTTCCTCATCATGCTGCTGCGTACCTACAAAGTCGATGACGAATCGTACGCTTCCAAGAAGAAGAAGCACTGGGCGGAAGGCGCCTATAAAGTGGCGACGGGCCGCAACCTGCTGCTGTTCAGTGCAAGTCCGGGCAAAAGCGACTTCCGGGACAAGCCAATTAACCGTTATCGCGCGGCTGGTCTGATCGCGTCGGCGGACGGCGTGAATTTCGATTTTTCGAATGCGGTGAACTACGTGCTGGCTCATAATTACATGCGCGGGACCGAAGGCAATCAGAGCTGGATGTTCGGTTCTAACGATATCGTTACTCGGGCACAGGCTGCAGGGATATTGATGCAATTGCAGTCCAGCATGAAGCAATTGGTCGGCGCACCAAAGTCGGTCACGTCCGAGAAGAAGTTACCTGAACATCTGTTTCCGGAAGTGTATATCAAACCAGCCCTCGGCAGCAAGACGTTGATCGTCGAATTCCACACGGACGGCACGCTGTCGGTGGAAGGACAATTCGCTGATCAGGCGAACAAGCAGTTGGAGATTCAGATTGATCAACACAAGGATAAAGTACAAAGCGGGAAGATGCTTGAGAAAACTCCAGTGCAGACCGATTCGTCGGGGCGATTCTCTATTTCATCCTCTGGTACGTATACCGATGCGCTCCTGAATGTCTATCTAAGAACGGAAGGAACGACCTATGCTATCAGTGTCAAAAGAGGTACTATGAACGCGTCGGATTATTCAAGCTAGGAAAAACATTACCCACAAACATGTTCGCAAACTCAATATCAAAAGGCGAAGCAGCCTCCGACCCCGTTCGGAGGCTGCTGAAGATAGGAATGTATGAAACAATCTTCCTGGATGCGTTGGAGCCTGATGACAGATCGACACAAGAGCTACTGCCCCAAAGTTTACCCATGCTCACAGATGAGCTCCTCACCCAACTTATACCACTTAGTTGGCGAGTTGCAGTAGATTGAGGGCCGCATCCCGATCCCGATCTGAAATCGCTGTGCTCTTTCTCTTGGGAAACCCCAAATTGTCAGCTCAGGATGGTTTGCAGCCGAGTTAAGTATTAACGTTACCAAACGTCATTCACCGGTGATTGCAGGAGGAGCTCTCTTATTCGAATCGAATTACCGAACCGGAGCAGAATCTTGTTTGACAATGTTTTTCTAGCTTTGCTCACAAGTATTCATAAGTCTCTCTACTTTGGGACGTCCATGAAACGACGCTTTCGTTGGTGGGCCGCAATCTCGACTTTATCCTCGATCTCGGCCTCATGGACCAGAGATCTACGAACAAATCATTGATGAAACCGGAACTGAGTAGGACAAAGTTCCAACCATAACCAGCTCAAAATCTTCGTGGTTTGTTACGAGCTTACCGGTGATTGTTTGCTCATCCAGCTGATTTGCATCTGGTATGAAAAGTAAGAGGGCCGTCTAGTATCGGTGGTTTGTCGACCTCGTTTATTTCTTTCATATGGATCAGTAATCCAATTCAAACGCTTAGGGGGCGAAGTTTTGCTTGTTTTCTTCGTTTTTGTTTCTGCTCCAAGTTTCAAGGGAAGAACGGTTGCTTGCATTCTGGACAATCTTTTTTACCAAAAGCTTGTGCACAAATACACATTTCTATTTAGTACTTTTTTCACATTCAATATATAAGTTGAAATTCCGATTAAATTAATTTAGGACGACTTATGAATTCTTAATACAAGGAGGTATATTGTGAAGAGTTCAGCGTTTACTTCTGAACAGTGGAGATAGAGATTACAACGTACGAAGTCACTCGAGTTCAAGGAAGCACTGATATTTAATGGACAAGTCCAATTGATCAGATCGAGGGAAAATTAGTATTATGTACAATCCAAACGACAGACATTACTGTGAAGATTCAAGCATAAATTATTGAATGGGGTTTTCTTTATGGCATTAACATTAGAGGCATCCGTACTTAAGGCAATTAGTAAAATTGATCTTAACTTGACTCCAATTGAAAAAGTAGAATCTAGAATGAAAATTAAAAGGAAAGCTGGACCAACGCTATTTTTTATAATTATATTTTTACTATTCTTTTATTTATCATTTAAGTTATTTAATCAGATGGTTAAACACAATGAAATTATGAATATTGTACAAAAATACATAGTGATTGGGATATGGGGATTAATAATTTTCGGAATCATCATTGTAGTTCTTCATCGTAAATGGGAACATAAGTTGCCACCACCAATATCAGTAGCTATCTGGATATTAATTCTTTTCTCCTATGTATTTATTAATGACTGGTTATTCTTTTATTACCTCTGGGAGCTAATTAGTAATGGTTGGTTTTCAATAGATCTTGTAAAGAGCATAATTCCTTTAACGATTTTTAATGGTATATTGTACGCTAATATTTATACACTTTACTTCTATTTCTTATCTGACTTTATTATCGAGATAGAACTAGCTAATCAAAAGAAATTTCAAGCGGACCTTACTGGAATTACAAAGTCAGGTGATTATGTAGTCCGGATCGAGAATAATATTGAAGGTGATGAGAGTTCAGAAGGGAACATCGAGATAATGTATGTTCGAGCTCAAATTTGCAGTATAAGAGTGATTGGTCAGAAGGTTAACTTTCCGGAAAATAAAATCACAAAATTCATTCACGATACTAATAGTAAACTTGAATATATTCTTTAATAAGTATTCTCGATAATATCATTTTAGTCCTAAACAAACGACTACTAGATGAAGGTTTGAAAGTAATTGACAAGAACATATTCACATTGAAGTCGCTATTTTGGTATTATCCCCTTTTAGTAGACAAGAGAAAATAGAAATCTGTTAAGATGGACTTAATCTTGCCTGAAGTGCCCCCCTTAGAATAGACATTGGAAAAACCTCTGGGTTTAGCCGATGAAATTCTAGGGGGGGCATTTTTTATGGCGATTAAAGGACAAAAGTTTAAAACGTATTCGGAGAAGATCAAACAAGGGGCCATTCGTCTGCATACGGTTGAGGTATGGACCTATCGAAAGATTAAGAAGCACTTGAATTATTTTCAGATGGAGAACCTATTGAAGATATTCCACTTCCTCAGAGAATAATGCCTCAATTGTTAACCCCTAATGGTAAAGCTTATTTAATTGAAGCGAATATTACTAGTTAACTGTATGAATAATCAAACAAAAAACTAATTGCATAAAGAATTAGGAATTGGTTTTTTGCTATGTGCAAGGAACTAAGGAGATAAATAGTCTCTGAAGGGGAATACAACTCTGAAAGCGTCATATGTTATCTGTCGAGGCAAGGAACATGGTACCATTTCCGATTAGATAAACATCTACGTGTAGAAGTGAGTCTCTTTTGAGCGATTAACAGATAATCGTATGATCAAGAGACTAGCTTCAACGCTAAGAGGTATTTTCACTGGAACTGTAATCCTATTTGAAATAGATAATTAAGTTCGTTACAAGCACTTTAGCAACGAAAAGGAAGCTGAATGTGATTTTGAATCAAGGGAGGAGAATATTCAAATATCGTACTGATTTCATGTTCTTGTTATTTAATTGGAAATTTTTAAGTATGTGTTTAATGTACTTCATATAATTTAGAAACATATGTGCTATAATAATAGCGCCAAACATGAATTTGACGCACTTTTATTTTAAATTGATTTTAATGTATGAAGTAGACTCATTATAGGCGAACTTTGCTCTTGAAAACGACCTTTTATTTCAATTAATAGTATTAAATAGATGTGCTTTTTTTTGAAATCGTTCAACGAGTATTTTCATCTAAATTAGTGTTTAAACGAGATCGGAGTGAGCGAAATGCGTAACCGATATGAACTCGAGGATTTATATAGCGAACAAATTCGGGCTTTTCGAATTTATCTAAAACAATCCGGATATACGGCATCAACCCAGAAAGAGTATATGAGAGAAAGCCTGATCTTTTTAAACTCGTTAAATGGATCGTCACCCCAAGATGCAGGGAAATTGCACATCATGGAATTTCTAAGTGATAAGCAGGATTCTGCTGGTGATAAGACTCGTAATCGATCTCTTTCTGCCATTCGAACATTCTATATGGCTCTGATTGATTTTGAACTTGCTTCAAAAAATCCGGCTGCTGAAGTAAAAAAGTCTAAAACCGAAAAAAATAAGAAACCGATCTATCTAGAGGAAGAGGATCTATCCGAGAGCCTTAAATATATTGAGGGACGCTATAAGAACAGGAACACTGCGATATTTTTACTAATGGCCTATTGTGGACTACGAGTAGGGGAAGTTCACAGGTTGAATTTAAAAGATTTGAAAAAAACTAGAGGAACGATTGAAGTGTTTGGGAAAGGTCGAAAGTGGAATGAGATACCTGTACCAGACGTATTACTGAAATATCTACTCAAGGTAGAAAAGGAGAGGATTTCTCCTTACAGGCTTCAAGAAGAAGCATTCTTTGTATCTCAGAAAGGGCGAAGACTCTCCATAAGGCAGATACAGAAAATCGTCAATCTCACATTTGAAGCATTCAAGAAAGGCAATTCAAATGTTAATGATATGAAACTTTCATGCCATAAATTAAGACATTCGTTCGCCACCATGTTACTGAAAAATGATGTAGATATACGCGTTGTAAAAGAACTGATGGGACATTCGTCGATTGAAACAACCATGATCTATACGCACGTAAATGATGATCAAAAGAAAAGAGCTATGGCAACCGTAAATGTTCCCTTGAACGCAATTGGCGAATACAACCCTTATGTTGGACAGGCATAAATAGGTAGATGCCTGCATGAAATTTGCTTTGAACGCTTTGATTTTTGGTATAATGGAAGTGATATAAAATGGAGTTGCTGTTATGGAATTGCTTGATCCCAGAGTAGATTTTGTCTTTAAACGTATCTTTGGCAGTGAAAATAATAAAGACGTATTACTTACCTTTCTGAATCGAGTCCTTACTGCAGTGGGAGATATACCACTTACAGAGATCATTTTAACAGGTGCGAATGCCAAGCTCACATGATTTCCCTGGGGGATTCGCACCTCGAATTTTGTCGAAAAGCTCTAATTCATGACCTCTTGGCAATGAAATATAGCACTAAAACTAGAGGTAATCAATGTATAGTAGTAGAAATGCTGAAAATACGTTAATATCTGTTTATGAAGCATAGTTATTACGTCACTTTTCGCTGTCGCACTCTGTATGGAGTGCGTGGATTGAAATATCGAAAAGCACGAGCGACCCGGTCGTGATCTTGAGTCGCACTCTGTATGGAGTGCGTGGATTGAAATCCTTTGAAGTTAATTAGCGATGAAGAAATACATGTCGCACTCTGTATGGAGTGCGCGGATTGAAATATCATCTAACAACATGTTGACTCTACCTCTACTTGTCGCACTCCGTTGGGGTACGTGGACTAAAATTGATTATCTTACTTGGGCAAGATCATTGTTCCATTCAAGGTCGCTATTACAGTGGCTTTTTTTGTTTTAAGGAACCGAGTTCTTGTCCCAAGCTGGGGACAAGATTGCTTCCTAATCCGAAATGGAAAAGAACATAGTGTCATTTCGGATTACTTATATATCTAAACAGTATTATGATGGAGATCATATGGTTAGATAACAGCACGTGAATATAGCCATTATTACCCGGTGATCATCACATTAATTACCATCTCCTTTGCTTAATAAGCCTTTATTTCAAGTATTGTTGGTAGTTGTAGAGAAAGCAGAATGAAGTAGACTACCCCCATCTTAAAATGATGATTAAGATGCGGAAAGATTTCTGGAGTAAGTCGATTCATATCATGTTGACAAATAAAAAATAATAAAATAGAATATTATCATATTGAAAGTATTAAAATGATAATCTTTAATGAGAGAATATATATTGTTTTCAAGTGTTATCTCCACTACTGGGACTATGATGTAAAAAAATATAAAGGGAGTGAAATAATTTTATGAATTCTGATAATTATGATTTCAAAAAGTACACTATCCAGAGTATTTCAGATTATATAAAAGTTATTAAGGAGATTAAAAGCTTAGAAAAAGAAGAGGTGTGGTTACGTGGGCAGTTTAAAGCTAGTAATCGGTTACTGCCTTCTGCTATGCGCGAAAAATATAGTCTATGTGACCAATTTGGTGAAAAAATACATCCTTCGGATGAAAAAGGCAGAGGAGAGACAGTAGCATTTTTGCCTTATCAGGCAATGCTTCGTGATTTTAAATCGCTTGCTATGGAGCAATTTGGGGAACTAATTAGAATTGAGCCAAAAAATGATCTCGAATGGCTTTTTTTAGCTCAACACTATGGAATACCAACTACTCTTTTAGATTGGACTACGGATCCATTAGTAGCTTTGTTTTTTGCAACACAAGGCACACCTGATCGATCTTTATATATCTCACCAAAGGAAGCAATCCAAGATTTTCATGATAATTCTTATACAGAATATGGGGCAGCTATTTACATCATAAATCCACAAAAAGTAAATGAGGAAACTTCTGAGGTAGTGTGGGAAAAAAATAATGAAAAAATGACAGATGTTCTCAATATTGCTGATGAAAAACATTATGGGATATTTAAAGCTTTCATTGATCAGTCAGATAACTATTTTAATTTCCCTCTTTGTACCTTAGGTGGAGAATTAGACCGTCGTATCTGCAGACAATCAGGAAACTTCACCATTCATGGAACTCAGGTAAGATCTTTAGATGATTATAATATCTTACGAAAATCCATGTATAAAATATTCATTCCTTACAAGTGCTTTAATGAAGTTAAAGAGGTCTTAGATACCTTAAATATAAACGAGACATCGATTTATGGTGATGGAAAACTTCAAAATTTAGTCAGAGGAATTAGTCAAAAGGGTAAAGAGGATTTTAATTCCGGATTATTGGATATATTAAGAACATACCAAAAATGAAAAGCAAACTATACAATCAGAAGTTAATCCATAATAAATATCGGCAAAAAGAGTTCATGGACATTGACAAAACTGAAAACAGAGCCAAGTCTCTAATAGAGACTTGGCTCTGTTTCAGTTTTTTTGGAAAGGCGTTAACTACCATTTCATTGACGGACGGGAGTATATGAGCATTTCATTCGTTCAGAAGAACGAAGTATTGAACACTATAAAGCAGAGAGTGGTCGTATCACTGATCCAAAATAATTATGAACTAAAGCAAATGGATAGCTGGCAGGCTAACCTTTCAATTTTACGAATTTCCCTTTTATAAACCATTCCCAATTACATAGTTAACCGTAGCTCTGTATATTCCTGATCGAGTACCAACCATCTGTCCTACTTGGATATTTCCGTCGCCGTCTTTGCTTACTACCTCTAACGTTTTAGGTAGGGTAAGATGATTTTCAATCCGATAATTATATGATCCCGATCCAAACCCTGGATCAGCACTAATTATAGTTTTACTTGCATTACTCAGTGTAATGCTTCCTGCATTAGGACCATAATTTGGATCTATTTCTTGACCGGATACGTGTGTAAGGTTTGTTGCTTGCAACATTACCGCAGAGGCAGGTAACTTGAGAACGATTGTTGCATTAGTTCCAGAAGGATCTACGAGCGGTCCACTCATGAAATCAGTTGAAGATACTTTTAACTTCCATCCTTTAGCTTCCCCAGTATTGTCTGTCACTGAAGCATTGCTTGAAGTCTGGCTAATCATTGTTTTATTGTAATCCAACTCCACATCATTAAATGTACCTGTTGATATGTAAAACTCAAGTTCTCCCCCGATAACTCCTACCTGAGTATCGCCTGATACCGGTACAGTGTTGGATGTTGAATTAACTTCGACGTTATCTATAAATAACTTATATGAGCCACCGTCTTGTGAAATGATTGAATCAAATCTAATTTTGAAATTAGTAGCGCCGGCAGGCGGCGTTGTTCTCAAAATGAAGTCGGAGTAACCTACTGTAGCTGATGTTACTGGACTGCTGGTTACTTCTCCTACCAATGAATCGGCATTATCGTAAAATGCGATTGAGTAGTTAAATCTTGCATCCGCTATATTTACGATTTTACTTTTAAACTTAAGAGTTAAACCTTGACCTTGTGCGATTGGATAACTATCGCTAATAACTCTAAGATTATCACCGGCCAAACTAGCACCATCTTCTGCTAAGATTTGGGCCTGACTTCCTTCAAATGGATCTTCACCAGTCACAGCGGCTTGTATAGATTGTGGCGTATTGCCGATGGTACCAAAAGACCAATTCGCTCCCGAACCCCCAACTGCAGGGCCCTCAAACCCTCCATTTTGAATTAAATTCGTTGCCGCAACTGCTTGACCTGACCCGATCAAAGACAGTGCCAATGTTGCTGATAAAAAGATGCTAGGTAACTTTTTTAACATGTTCTTCTGTCTCATCCTTTTTTCTTCTCCTTAATAGCAATATTATTATGACAATCATTAAAATAATAATGATTGATATAATCACGATGATCCAAATCCAGAACTCTTTAATGAATGCCCAAAACCCTAAATCGTAGGTATTCCCTACGTTATCAGCTTTGTCCATAGAGTTCATTAGATCTGAAGTGGTTACTTGGAAATCATATGTACCACTTAAAATTTCTTGGTCATACTGAACTAGGTACTCTAAAGAATACGTTCCAGGGATTAAAATATTGGGTATATTTAAATCGTAGAGACCTGTTGTTTCGACGTACACAGAATCCATTGTGTAAATCTCTTTAACGATTTCTGCACCATTCTTGTCCTTTAAGGTTAGAAGACCTTGAGGCTTCTCAAGAATAGTACCTTTATTGATGTGGGGAACCAAAACAGTTATCAATCCATTATTATTGATGATGTGAGTTAGCTGTCCTATTTCAATTTTTCGAACAGACTTTTCTAGATCAACATTCAATACGATCTGCAAAGGTAATTGAGTGTTAGAATTGGTTTGTGTGCGCATGCCAGTAGTTGCGGTTGCCTCTTCAGCAGGCGTGTATTCCTGAGACACTATCGCAGCAATGTATTGACCTGGCTTCGTATCTTTTGGGATTTTCACAGTGAATGTAAAAACCTTACTTTCCAAAGGTTTGAGATTTACGGTTTCAGGAGCTTCTTTTATCCATGTGCCAAATATAGATGGGGTAACATTCTTTAATGGGTATTTCCATCCTCCCCTCAAATCGGACAACACATCTGTTGGATATATCGTAAACTCCTTTTCATGCTCACTAATATTATTTACCTTCACTTTTACTTTCACTTCGTCTCCTGGTTTAACTGACTTCATAAACCAAGAAGAACTTTGAGAATTTTCAACCGTTGCTGTAAAAGAACTGATGCTAGTATTGGCATATATTTTGGTTGAATACATCGCAAAGGAAAGTATAATCATCAATGCGACTATTTTAATTTTATTCATTTGCATATCTCCTTCTGAGAGATATAGACATATGTATTTCCCCTCATAAATTGTCCACCTTGTAGTTTATTCCCCTTTTTTGCGCGCCTCTGTGCTTCACCGAGAATAAAATCTCGCTGGCCCTCTGTATCATCTGAAACGACCGTTCGATGAATAGCAAGAAAGCAATAAATTTGTGACTTTGGTGTTCTGGAATAGTTCGTCAACTTTATGTAAGAGACGCTCCGCAATATAGTTTTGCTTATGGATTCCTTCTAATTGATGACTATAAAGGGCCATTTAATTTTTGTCATTTGCTGAAGTATAGCTATTTACTTACGCATGCTTCTTAATATAGCGGGAGATTCCGCCATGAACTGCTGCTGTTCAGCAAATGATGGGACCCCGCTGCGTTTTGTTTTGGGTAAGCTTCTCATTAGTGATCCTCACTCCTTCTTTGAATAAGCCCTCACCATTTTAGTAAATAAGGACTGGAGCATCTCCCAGTTCATCATATCTAATCAATGGGTGAATCTCATCTCTGCCTATTACTTGAAACCATCGAAATAAAGAAGGATAGGAATCTCCTATACACCATGGCACTAATCAAGCAATAGTTCTGGTCTTTTGGTGTTCCATTCGTGTTAAGAGAAGGTGGCGAACGGAAACGGAACGTTTTTTTTCTCCCATTTGTCTCTTTGATACGTTCAATTATTTTATAGGCTTGCAGCATCCGTTTACGACCGAATGCCGTGGAAATTGTCCTAATAAAATTAATGAGACTTACATCAACCACCTTGACCTCGGGAAACTACCTCTCATCATAAACTGCAAGTACACTGACGCCATCGCCCTCTGATAAAAAATCATTCAAAGGTTTTTCCAATACAGCATACATCGAAAAGGATTGTATTTTATTCACAGTGCTTATTACCACATCACTTCCTTTTATTTGTAGAAATTTGTAGTCGAATCAAAGGGTTTACTAGGACAATATTACCACAAATATTTTTTATTTGACAACAAAACATCTGACTGTATAGTTATTTGATAATAATTTAGATGATTTTAAAGAATTGTTTCTAAAGTCCCAAATCCCATTGCACAAGGTTCAAGATATTAAATGATCAAAGACAGATCTGCATTTCTTTTGCTCTCGTATGACGAAATTCGAGCCATTCTACGCTTGACTCAGTGAGGACGTCCGTTTAAGCAACGAGTTAAGAAGATGCGCTTAGTGACTTGCATAATATTGTGGAGAGACTTAGAGATTATTTACCAGAGTGAAGTTTTGAGGAATCCTGAATAATCCAACATTAGTGACATGAAACTTTCATGGCACAAATTAAGGCACTCTTTCGCTACTATGTTACGGAAGAACGATGTAGATATACGCGTTGTGAAGGAACTAATGGGGCATTCTTCGATTGAAACAAACATGATTTATACATACGTTAATGATGAACAAAAGAAACGAGCTATGGCAACCGTAAATGTTCCCTTGAACGCAATTGGCGAAACAACCCTTATGCTGGCTAGGCATAAATAGGTTGATGCCTGAATGAAATTTGCTTTGAACGCTTTGATTTTTGGTATAATGGAAGTGTATATAGAATGGAGTTGCTGTTATGGAATTGCTTGATCCGAGAGTGGATTTTGTCTTCAAACGTATCTTTGGCAGTGAAAATAATAAAGACGTATTACTCGCATTTCTGAATCGAGTCCTTACTGAAGCAGGAGATCCACCACTTACAGAGATCATCCTCATGAATCCTTACACGGACAAAGATGACCCGCTCGATAAGCAATCCATCTTTGATGTTTATGCTAAAACTTCAGAGGGAAAACTGATTGATATTGAAATGCAGCTATTTAATAAGTACGATATTGAGAAAAGAACTTTATTTTATTGGAGTAAACGCTATTCCAGTCAACTTCATGAGGGAGAGAAGTACCAGGAGTTGAAAAAATGCGTCACCATTAATATCCTGAACTATGCTTTTTTAGCTAATGATGATTACCACAGTACATTTCATCTTCGAGAAGATCGGACTGGTTTAACCCTAATTGATGATATCGAGATTCATTTTCTGGAATTACCTAAGTTAGATGACGTTATTCCGTTACAAGGTGGTCTAGAGAACTGGTTGTTGTTTCTGAAGGGTGTGGATACTAGACATTGGGAGGTGCTGAAGATGAATGAACCAGGATTAGAGAAGGCTATGGATACCTTGCAATTTTTGAGCCAGGATTCCGAAGCGCGTCGCTTGTATGAAGCGCGTCAGAAATATTTGCATGATGAAGCGTCGATGCTAGAAGGAGCTCGGAAAGCGGGTATCACAGAAGTGGCCAAAAATATGTTGGATTTGAAATTGGATATATCAACGATTGCCAAGGCAACTGGATTGACTGAACAGGAAATCATTCAATTAAAGAGATAAATAGCTTTATTAAAGTCGCTAAATTAGCGACTTTTTTATAAGAAAGTATATCGTTTCTTTCCTTGCGAGTTGTGATGTATGGAAAGCAACAGGAATTCTCCTGTTAGGGATGGGACAGCTGTAATGTAGGTTAGAAAGTGTCTTATACTCAATCGATAGACATTGAATAGCCGATGATTGTTCTGGTCGAAGTGAGTATAGTACAGAGCATAACTGGGTAATTTTTAAAAAAATAATATCATTACTGTGTAGGAAGGGAAAAGGCCATGTTTGAAAAGATTGATGCTCTGCGTAAAGAAGTAGATACTAAACGACCACTTCAGCCAGATTTGATGAATATTATTACTCAAAAATTTCGTGAAGAATGGACATATCACTCTAACGCAATAGAGGGTAATACATTTACTTATAGAGAAACGGCATTTTTTCTAAGAGAAGGTTTAACTGTAAAAGGAAAATCACTCAGGGAACATCTCGAAATCGTGAATCATGCTGAGGCGATTGATTACTTACAGGAAGTAATCATAGATAGGGATATTACAGGACGTCTCATTAAAGATTTGCATGCGATTCTGTTCCAAGGGGTTAGAGACATAACCTTCTCTCCAGGTGACTATAAGAAGGAAGATAATCACGTATTGACGATCTCAGGTAAAATTCACCAGTATACACCGGCTATTCATGTTTCAGTAGAGATGGAAGAATTGATAAAATGGTACGATACTCAGAAGACGAAAATGCACTCTATAGAGTTAGCAGCACTATTTCATCACCGACTTGTGGCAATCCATCCTTTTACAGATGGGAATGGCAGAGTTAGTAGACTTGCTATGAACTTAATTTTAATGAAAAAGGGCTTTCCACCAGCAATCATACGAAACGAGAATCGTGAGGAGTATTACACAGCCTTAGAACAAGGTGATAAGGGGGATCTTCAGCCCATTATCGATCTCGTCGCAACAGAAGTGAAACATAATCTAGAGCTAATATTGTCAGTCTAAGTATTGAAATGCATCGTATGAATTTTGTTGAGATTTACACTCCCAGCAAAGTTTCATACGATGCTTTTTTATTTTGTGTCCATCCAGCCAGACCGTACATGATCGGGATCGGAATGCTGCCCACAATCTGCTGCAACTCGCCAACTAAATGGTAAACTTGAACCAGTTTGTTCTATTGACCAAGAAGCACCCCACCTCTTTGGTGGTGTGCAGTTGACGCTCAGAGAGTACCTTTAGAAAAATGAGTGATTTTTTTTCACAAATTACGAAAAGCTACTTTGCTATCAACCTTAAGACCTATAAATATATATTTCATAATACCTAATTATGTTATAATTCAAACGGTACAAATTTACTAAGGAGGACAAAATGGGAAAAACCATTCTATATGTTGTACTTGCAGTACTCGTCATCGCGGTCATTATTAAGTTTTTCTATCTTCTTGTAGCTGCTGCTTTAGGATACTGGGCATATAAGCAATTTAGGAAAAATCAAGAGACGAGTAGAAGACAAACTTTCACCTATGTCATCAGTGCATTTGCAGGTTTATTTCTCATTTTCTTTTTAGTTTCTTTATCGTCTGAGCCAGCGAATTCAACAGAGCAGGTAGCTGTGGTTGAAACTAAAAAAGAAATGAAGACCGAAACTGTGACATCTAGCGAAGCTGCTGAAGTTGTAGCGGCATCGAAGAAATCAGAATCCGCTGCTACAACAACTCAAGAAACCCAAGAGCAAATCAATAGGCTTCCGGCTACTTTGGTTGAAGTAACAGATGGAGACACCTTGAAAGTCAAGGTAGATGGTAAAGAGGAGAAGGTTCGCTTACTCCTTATTGACACACCAGAAACTGTCCATCCTGAGAAGGAGGAACAACCGTTTGGTAAAGATGCATCTAACTTTGTTAAGAAGCAGGTTGCAAAAGGGAATATCTCACTTGAATTAGATGTTTCTGAACGGGATAAGTACGGAAGATTGCTAGCCTATGTATGGATTGGCGATAAAATGCTGAATGAGCAGTTACTCGAATATGGATTAGCTCGTGTTGCTTACATATATCCACCGAATACGAAATATGTAGATCAATTTGAAGAAATCCAGAAGCAAGCACGTACAGAAGCTAAAGGAATATGGAGTATTGAGAATTATGTGCAGGATAATGGTTTTGTTAAACCTTTACATGAAATTAAAGAACCAATCGTTATTACTAAAGCGCCGAGTGTGGAAGAGAAAGTTGAAGTTAAAGTAAAGGAAGAATCAGCGGTAGCAGATGTGTATTACAAAAATTGTGATGCAGTTAGAGCTGCAGGAGCAGATCCGATTTATAAAGGGGAACCCGGATACAGCCGTAAACTAGATCGAGATGGCGATGGTATCGGCTGTGAAAGGTAAAGCGAGAGCTTCTCTCTGATGGAGTGCTTTTCTAAATTGGAGAGTGTAGAGGATATCTTTGTTGGACTGCTTACAAGTAATTTAAATTATTGAAGGGTTGTGTAGTTTTGAAAGGGATGTTTAAGAAGAAAAGTTTAGCTTTACCAATAATGATTGGCCTGATGACCGTTGTATTGTCAGCCTGCGGTAAGCCCATCACTGAAGAGCTGTATTCGGAGACTGTCTCACAAGATGTGAAAGAGAGCACTCAACTCACACAAGAAGAGAAAGATTATTACAGTAAAGCGGTTGAGTATGCAAACAGTGAAAGTACAGATCTTTCCACTAAAACAGTTAGTCAAATCATCTCTGGTGAAGAAGAAAGACAGCTGAAAATTGAGGAAGAAGAGAAGAAAAGGCAGGAAGAGATTAAACGAAAACAGGAAGAAGCTGAGAAGGAAAAACAAGCACAGTTAAAGCTTTTGGATGAGTCGATAAAAGTTAGTTTGATTAAGAAAAACGTAAAGTATAAGGATACGGATAAATGGATATTCAGCGACATTATCAATATGACACTTGACCTAAGTAATAATTCTGACATGGCCGTAAAGGGGTTTCAAGGGATCATTACATTCAAAGACATGTTTGATAATGAGATTAAATCACTTAACGTGAAGTACGATAATGTAATCACAGCAGGGGATTCAACTTCCTATGATGGTAGCGTTGAAGTGAATCAATTTATGGACGAAGATATCGAGCTTAGAGATACTCCGCTGGAAAAGATCACTGTAGAATTTAAAATGGACCAAATCATTTTCGATGACGGTACTACTGTAAAACGCAGTGAAGTTGAGTAATTATTATACTAGACTAAGTGCCCCCTGATAAAAGTGGTTTTTAATGAGAAAGAGAACTCATCACTTTGTACCGGGGGTTCTTCTGATTTATGCTAATTTGGAAATTTTTATTTGGAGGAATGTGGTGTGTTGAAGAAAAAACCATTGTATAGAAGACTAATAGGGATTATCTGTGCTTTTATTTTAATTCTTGTTGCGACAATATTCATCTCGCCCAAAGTCACGTTAGCAGCAACTGAACCAAAGTATCATGAGTGGGATAAGGAGCAGGAACATGTCGGCTTAAGCCAGCTATGGTTCACTGACCGAGCTGCTAATGGACGCATTCCCGTTCGTCAAAACTGGAGTTGGGGATTTATCAATTACCAGGGTAAGTTTGTAATTAAGCCACAGTTTCAATTAGCAAGAGATGCTTTTAACCAAGACGTAGCAGTCGTAAATAGAAACCAGTTAATAAACAGTAAGGGTAAAGTGATATTTCAAGACAAGAAGATCGAATACATCGGGTGGTTCGACGATGGACTAGCAATAGCGAAGAAAAGCGGAAAAATCGGATATCTGAATACCAAAGGAAAATTTGTTATACCGCCTACATATGAGGAAGGAACAAGTTTCTACAATCAAGCAGCGTTAGTGAAAAAGAATGGCAAGTGGGCACTAATCAATACCAAAGGGAAATTGCTGACGGCGTTTAACATAGAAGACATGGATTATGGGACACATTATCGTAAATCAGGGTTATTTCCTGTGAAAATAGATGGACTGTGGGGGAGCATGAATTATAAGGGCCAACTGGTCGTACCTGCAGAGTTCCAAGATCAAATAGAGTTTACAAGTAATACATTAGCTTGGGGCCTTCATCGGGACAACTACAGTGCAATTGTTCGTCAAGATGGCTTAGTTTTCCCTTTAGATAAATATTACCTTCGGTTGGGTGAACCACAAAATGGGCTTTGGAAAATTCAAGAAAGTGGCGAAGGAATCGTTGATGTATCCGGACATTTAGTCGTTGAACCTCTAGATGATCAAAAGGTCATTCTTTCAGGAGATGGTAGCTATGCTTTAAAAGATATGAAGGATCCATCCTCTAGATGGAAATTCTACAAGAAAGATCAGACGCCGTTGTTTGAGGGTGATTATACCGAGGTTGAAGCTTTTTCGGAAGGCCTTGCAGCAGTGAAAATCAATAAAAAATGGGGCTATGTTTCGAAAGAAGGAGACATCAGGCTAACTGCTCAGTACGAAGAAACCAAACCTTTTCAAAAGGGAAGTGCCATCGTTCGTAAGAACGGCAAGTATGGATTGATTGGGCAACGTGGTGAAGCAATTCTGCCCCTCAAATACGATGAAATTATACCACTTATCGAGCGTGATAATTATATGAATAACCGTATAGAGAAAATTACAACGAATAATCCATTATACCGTGTGAAACTGAAAAAGAACTATGGGATCGTGGACAGCCGCGGAAATATACTGATGGATGTGAAATACGAACATCTTGTCTTTGAACGTGCCGACTATTATCACGATATTGATCCGATCGGAACGATTCGTTATGCGGCCAAAGCCAGAGATGGTGCGATTACTACAGCTATCAATATTAAGACCGGTAAACGGATATTTCCTAAGTATGAATTTGTAAACTACCTTGGAGACGGCATGTATAGTGGGATTCTACTGGGAAATAACAAGAAGTATGTTATTTTTAATACAAAAGGGAAAGAAGTTTTCCGTTCAGGCATTGATGGTTAAACAGGTATTACCTACTCTTTGAACAAATGTATGCAAGGGTCAACAGCATGACACATTAGAGTCGCTATTTTAGCGACTTTTTTTGTTCCGATTGCCAATTATAAATCTCGACTCTGTAAAAGAGCTAAGCATGAACCAAAGACCGACAGATAAGTTACATCCCCTACAGTAATAGCTTAACGGGAAATGATATATAATATGTACAGAAGATAGAAGGGAGATTAAAGAATGAGTTGGCATGGTCTTCGAGCTGGTGACACAGTTAACAACGAACAATTATGTGGGATTTTTCAATGTTCTCCACAAGGAGGGATGAGAAGATCCTTAAAAAAGAATTCATTAATAATCGTATCGAACCATGTTAAGTCTCTATATGATGACCGATGGGTAAATGATATTCTTCATTACACAGGCATGGGGACTAGGGGAGATCAAAGCAAGACAACTACTCAAAATAAAACTCTGAATGAATCTAAAACCAATGGTGTTGAAGTTTATCTTTTTGAAGTTTATAAAGAGATGGAGTATACATATCGTGGACGAGTTGAGCTTGCTGAAGAGGTTTACCAGGAGAATCAGCCTGACGAGAAAGGGGAACTAAGAAAAGTATGGATTTTTCCAGTTAGCGTCATTGGAGAAACCGAGAATTACAAGCCTTCTGAAGATTTAGTGAGATCAGCTAAAGAAAAGCATGAGAAAAGAGCAAGAAAAATGAGTAACGCAGATCTAAAAAAGAGGGCGTGTCATTCCCGTAAAACCACTGCTCAAAAACAAGGGATGGTCTCGACGTATGAACGGGACCCATATGTTACAGAATATGCAAAACGTCGAGCAAAAGGAACATGCCAGTTATGTAAGCAACCTGCTCCATTTCAAAACAAATGGGGAGAACCCTATTTAGAAACTCACCATATTATTTGGTTGGCAAGGGGAGGAGAAGATACTATTAAAAATACGGTAGCTCTCTGCCCGAACTGCCACAAAAAAATGCACGTTCTAGATTTACAAGATGATGTAAACAAACTTAGTGAACTTGCATTACAGGAGGATTTACAAGATGAAACAAGTTAATGTAGTAGGGCGGTTATAACCAACGATCATCCTCAAGTCCTTTGTGCACTTAGATCACAACAAATGTCTCAGCCTGGCTACTGGGAGTTTCCTGGTGGTAAAATTGAGCAGGGAGAGAGCTCTAGTTAGAGAGATTAGAGAAGAGCTGCTTTGCGACATCCAAGTTGGTGAGCACATTAAGGAAGTTGTGTATGACTATCCGAACCTTAGAGTTAGATTGGTCACTTATTATGCCAGACTTATATCAGGGATTCCAATTGCAACTGAACATGAGCGTTTAAAGTGGGTTTCTTGCGATGATATTGAAAACTTAAGGTGGGCTCCTGCGGATATACCTACAGTTAATATACTCAGTGAAAAGGAGAGGAGTGTTTTTAGATCAGTAGATGATTCCGAAATGGGTTAAGAAGCAAACTTCATGGCATTGCTGATGGGATGGCAACGAGGCTTTGAAGACAGTTTATTACACCCAAACATTCGAAGCAGGGGAAATTGATAGAACGAGGGTAGGTTCTATAGAACAGAAGGGATTGGACTCACACAGGAAGATGTACTTGAACCCCTTGTGAATGTAAACCCGGTTACGAAAAGACTGTGCAGTTAAGTAAATCGAATCTATGCTATAGGGGGTAGTATTGAATGGAGAATATAGTAAAACTCTAGATTTAAACTGATAATAAATAAGGAAAGCTTAAAACCTAGATTCACGTTTATTATTTCTTAACTCGACAGTTGTTCAGTAAAATATTCATGATATTTAGGAAAGGAAGTTGCCTTATGTGGCTTAAGCAGCTGGCTATTCGTGGATTTCGCTCCTTCTCAGAGGATTCAGGCATAGTCTTCAATTCATTCAGCAAAATGAATCTTATTATTGGCTCAAATAATATTGGAAAGTCTAATTTGAGTCGCTTTATGAATCTCATTCGTGAAAATAAAAAAAATAATCCCAATGATTTATGGCAGGTTGAAGGTTCGATAAGCGCAGATATGACTTTTGTTAAGCCAGATGATCTTAAATTAGGAATTTGCATGAACTATAATGTAAGAAGCGATGGGGCAACCATCATTACAAAGAAGAGACCTACTGAATTAATACCTAATGAACCAGCGGTGGATCTTTTTAGAGAGCATATTAAAGTCTTTACAGACGCTAGAGGTTACGTTACAAATACGGCAAATAAGCTCGAACCGCAGATTGACGGTGATCGTCCTGCCGATTGGGTGTTCGATAAAGCACGCCATGATCGAGCATGGTTTAACCATTATAAAGAACAAATGCAGGTACATCTCTCCGACTTGTTGGGGGAAGAAGTGCTATTCAATGTCAAATCTTTCAACCCCAATACTAAAGGTTTTTATATCGAGGAACACGGAAGCGAAGAAGAAGTTCGAGATGTTGTAGAAACAACTAAAAGAAGGATAGATGAGCTAAAGTTTGATTATATCCCCGAGCGAGCTGAGTTCGAAATTCATCTATTGCGCAACAACAACTGGAAGCCGTTTGAGCTTCATGATCTCGGCATGGGTGTTTTTCAATTTGTCTTGTTGCTTTCAGCACTGTACTTGCACCATGATGAGCATTTAAATATTTTCATAGAAGAGATTGAGCTCAACATGCATGCCAGAGCGCTCAGTCAACTGATTCAGATTTTGGAAAATCACTTTGTAAACCACCGTTTCTTCCTACTTACGCACTCCTCGGTTGTATTGGATCGGATCTCTGATGACTATACAGTCTATCGACTAGAAAGAAGAACAGATGGTTCTACTACTGCATTCCTTTGCTCCAATCGAATTGATCTACGCTGCGCCCTAGATGATCTAGGAATGAAACCTTCGCAACTGCTCCAATCCAACGTAGTGATATGGGTAGAGGGACCGAGTGACAAGATATACATTAAGACGTGGCTGGAAAGTAAAGCTGCTATGAGTGGCATTCGCTTTATAGAAGGCAAAGATTACAGTTTTGTATATTATGGCGGTGCTTTACTTGATCACTACCGGCTGCTGGCTGAGGATGACGATAATCAGGATACCCATATAGATAGCTTTATTGATATTTTAAAGACAAGCCGCTATTCGGTTATCGTGTGTGACAGTGACCTTGGTGGAAACAGGATGAAATTGAAGCCGCGTGTACTAAGAATCAAAGAGCGTCTCGATCAAATGCCCGAACTTTCACGTTATGTATCGCTATGGATCTCTGAGGGACGCGAAATTGAAAATTATGTGCCACACGACTTAATGATCGAGGTTTTCACGAAGAATGTTGTTCGGCAGTTTTTTCAATATGGAGGCAAGCGTGTTAAACTTCACCATCCTGATCCTGCTTCATTAAACTGCCAAATTTTTAGTAGGAATCACTCGTTTGATCAATTCTTTGCCCAACTCCATACCCGAAAAAGTGATACCAAAGAATATACTGATGCAGTTGTGAGAAGTGTATCAAACGTAGATAAAGTTCAGATAGCTCGAGCTGTTTCTGCTTTATGGGAAGAGAAGCATTTCTCGGAACTAGACCTTGATGAGAAAATGGGCCAGCTTATAGCTTTCATCCATCATGCCCAAAAATAGAAACAAAAATGAAAATCGTGATGTGCACATCTGCTCGGCGATCTCATAAGTAATCCAAAATATCCACAGGTTCTTCGCCTGGAGAACCACCAGTCTGAATATTCCCATCAATGGATAAGTCTACGGCTTGGTGTATCCATCAAACAGAGAGAGAGACCAACCATCAAAAATGAAGGCCATTCTTCTAGGGCTTTCCATAGCGCTTTACCAGCTAATTCTTCAATATGTCTGATAGATGCTGATATCTAATTTGTCGCGGGACAAAAACATTCTTCCATTCAAAGTCGCTATTATAGCGTCTTTTTTGTTTTAAGGAACCAAGTTCTTGTCCCAAGCTGAGGACAAGAACTTAATGATGAAATATTCAAATCGGACAAACCAGAAGTAATCGAATCCAAGAGAGCGGTTCTCGCCGAATATATTGATCGTTACGAAAAAGTAGTTTCTCACGGAAAGATGGTTCCTGGTGTTCCTCGTATGGATGATGCAGCTAGAGAAGTGGCCGCAGCATCTACGGATCGAGATGAGAAACCAAAAGGACAAGACAAATCCAATGTAGTTGAATTTCCAAAATCAAAATCAGGGTCAGAATTAGAGCGTTAGATAGGTTGATTAGCACTAAAAAAAGTCCACTGAATTAGAGAGAAGGTCTCTAATTCAGTGGACTTCTACTGAGATTTAAAATTTTGAATCATACAACATCTATTATATCCTTTGAAACTCCATACTTAGTAGCAAGCGCTTCTATTAAATCATTGTAATCATGATATTCGGTATTATCTACCACATCTTGGTCATCATGCAATCTTTCATCATTATCATCGTACATCATTACATACTCAACACGATATACACCTGGTGTTTCATCTGGCTCTTCGATAGATAATTCAATACGCTCAATTTTCCCAATAACATCTGGTAAACAACTATCGTCAATAGCCCATACTTCACCACCGCTTGCCTGAATGCTTATTTCACCGTCATTTTGAGCTATAAACTCTTTTACTTTTGTCATATCCTCATCACCTTCCTGGTGTATATTGCAGTACATATTCTTGGCTTATTATATCAAAATAAAAAGCATCCAGTCTAATGCTTCAGCTCGTGAATACCTGGCACGTACCAGGCTGCGGAACGTCCGGAGACCGGCAAACAGACGGCCATCGCCGTCCTGGGTGTGAGCTGCGCCGGTGAGCGCTATGGAGCTGTGCGGATCTCGTCCGGATCGAAGAGAGCGGCGGCGTGTCGGGCGCTCTCGATGCAGCTCATGAACACCTGGTACGTGCCAGGCTGAGGTACGTCCGGTGAAAAGCTCTTTTCTAAATGACGGATTGTAATATGAAGTGCGACACCCTACTGAAATAAAAAAATGGCTCACAGCCTGATTCGTGTAGAATGAAAGTTACCACACCAGCATTCACACAAGGAGAATCAGTCCATGAGTTATTCACATCTTAGCATAATCGAACGCAGCAAGCTAGAAATCCTCCACAGACAAGGCAAAAGCTCAAGAGCTATTGCATAAGAACTGGGGAGACATTCGTCCACGATTTGCCGCGAACTAGATCGTGCTAATTCATCGTATCCCTTATCCTTCAAAACGATCTATCGCTGGATCTACGCAGGTCGACTGGTTCAAGGTACGTTACAGGTTCTTCGGCACAAAGGAAAGCGTCAGAAACCCGCAGAAACTCGCGGTAAATTTGCCATTGGCAGATCCATTTCGGATCGTCCCCAAGAGGTTCGTTCTCGTGAAACGTTTGGGCACTGGGAACTGGATACCGTCGTATCTAGTCGTGGGAAAAGTAAAGGATGCATAGCCACGCTCATTGAACGCAAAACCCGTCTATATACCGCCATTCTCATGCCTGATCGCACTGCTCTGTCTATGGAAATTGCGCTTGGTGTAGCCATCTCACAGTATCCCACAGGCACTTTCCTCACAGCCACGGCTGACCGGGGAAAGGAGTTTGCATGCTATGCCAATCTGGAAACAAGCCATGACCTGCACGTTTATTTTGCTGATCCATATTCGTCTTGGCAACGCGGTTCCAATGAGAATGCGAATGGATTGCTTCGAGAGTTTTTCCCGAAAGGCACCGATCTCGCTCAAGTCGAGGATGAAGATCTTGAGTTCACTAGATCTAATAAACCACAGACCACGAAAATGCTTGGGTTGGAGAACCGCTCACGAATCTTTCACAGAGGAACTGTCGCACTTGGTTTGATAATCTGTCGTAAGTATAGTTTAAATTAAATTGTTTATTACATATTTCCAAGCTTTTACTATCGTTATAATAACATATAAGAGAAGTAGTTAATTTACTTCATATAAAAATTGCAGGGGGATAACAAATGAATGATTTTTTTAGATTTGATACTGATGAAGAACGGCGGGCGTTATTAATCAGAGCAAGGAAAGTCGCTTTATCTGCAATTCGAAAGTATGACGTAGAATGGGATAACATCCAGTTTATTCAACTATCCGGCGATACGATCACGTATAAAATCGAAACCAGTACAGATAACAATTATTTACTTCGCATTCATTCGGACCGATTAAGCAGAGAGGAAATTCGTTCGGAACTCCTACTGTTACAAGCACTGAACAAATCGAAAGATCTAAAAGTACCAGAAGGGATGGCAAATTGTGATAGTATTTATGTATTGGACATCGAAACAGAGACAGGATATAGGCGCCCTTATATAACGATGATGCGATGGGATAGAGGGTGAAAAAGTTGTAGGTGAATTTACAGATAGTCAAGCATATAATATAGGTGTATTGATGAGCAGGCTCCATGAAGCAGCAAAGGATTTCAATCCACCTTCTGATTTTGTAAGACCTACTTGGGGAGTAGAAAGTTTTAAACGTGAAATGGCTAAGTTGGAACGTTACTATGAGCGTTTTTTATCCGAAGAGGGATGGAAGCTGTATCAAGATGCAGCTGAGAAGGTTGTATCCCAACTTACCACGATGCATCCAAGTGAACATAACTATGGGCTCATTCATGCTGATTTACATACCGGTAATATGGTTTTTGAGGATAATCAACCCTATCCGATTGATTTTGGAAGATGTGGGTACGGATATTATCTCTACGATATGGCAGGCACCATATTGGAGCTTTGGCCAAAGCATCGATGGATGCTTATCCAAGGTTATGAGAGTATTAGGAAGTTGGAAACCGACTATATCCGGGATCTGGAATGTTTTTTTGTCATGTTCATGATCGAGAACTGCTGCCATCACGCCTCTGATCCAAGAGAAACAACCAGTTTAATCGAAGAACAAAAGTATGCCCAAGCATACATAAGAGAATATTTAAATGGTAATCCATTTTTATTCGAAGTGATCGAGCCTGTAAATGTGGATTAATACTAACCGATACCGGGCTAAAATAATGATATCTTATGGTGATGATTTACAATAGGTCGCTGTTTAGAGTGTTTGTTC